>JBPEXU010000021.1:0-13540 GCA_052031225.1 Marinobacter sp.
GGCACGAACGGGCCACGCCTGAGCCAACCGGAGCCGCCCAAACCCTGCTCCGCCGGTTGGACATCCCCGAGGATCACTGGCAACGCCGGGTTGTCCAGCTGTCGGTTGGCCAGCAGCAGCGAATCGCAGCGGCCCGGGCCCTGATCGGCACCCCCGAACTGATCCTGGCGGACGAGCCCACCTCCGCCCTGGACACCGACAACCGGGACCGTTTCCTCGACCTGCTGCTCGATCTCGCCGCCGAACGCGGCAGCTCGGTGGTCTTTGTCAGCCACGACAGCAGCCTTCAATCCCACTTTCAGCACCACAGCGAATTGATCGGAGGCCACCTGTGAACATCCGGCTCGCGCTTTCCCTGGCGACCGCCAGCCTCTGGTACCGCCGGCGACTGCTGGCCCTGGCCTGCCTGAGCCTCACCCTCAGCGTGACCCTGCTGCTCGGCATCCAGTACCTGCGGACCGACATCAAGCAATCCTTCACCAGCACCATCAGCGGCACCGACCTGATCGTCGGCGCCCGCAGCGGGCCGCTGAACCTGCTGCTGTACACGGTGTTCCACATCGGCGATGCCACCAACAACATCCGCTGGTCGACCTATCAGAGCCTGCGCTCCGACCCCCGAATCGACTGGCTGATCCCGATCTCGCTCGGCGACAGCTACCGGGGCTATCGGGTCGTGGGCACCGACCGGGCCTTCCTGGAGCACTTCCGCTATGGCGACGATCAGGCTCTTCAGCTGACGCACGGACAGTGGTTTGCCGATGTGTTCGATGTCGTTCTGGGCGCAACGGTGGCACGGGAAATGGGCCATAGCGTGGGCGATCAGCTGGTGCTGGCCCACGGCGGCGGCCGCACCAGTTTCGCCATGCACGACGACACCCCGTTTCAGGTATCCGGCATCCTGGCGGCCACCGGCACCCCGGTCGACCGGGCCGTTTACATAAGCCTCGATGGCATGGAGGCGATGCACGTGGGCTGGGAGTCCGGGGTGGCCATCCCCGGCCGCACCCTGACGCCGGAAAGCGCCCGCGGACGAACCTTTACGCCAGACGCCATCACGGCGGTCTATCTCGGCCTGAAAAACCCCGTTCTGACCTTTCGGGTTCAGCGCTCGCTGAACGAATTTAGCGCCGAACCGCTGTCCGCGATTCTTCCGGGCGTTGCCCTGAGCGAACTGTGGCGACTGATGGGCCAGTTCGAGAACGCCCTGCTGGCGATCACCGGCTTCGTGGTGATCACCAGTCTGGCCGGACTGGCGGCCATCCTGCTGACCTTGCAGCATCAGCGTGCCCACGAGATTGCGGTGCTGCGGGCCACCGGCGCCTCCACCGCCCTGGTGGCCTGGCTGCAGGTGATCGAGTGTGTCGCGCTGGCCTTGATCGCCTGCCTGCTGGCGGTGATCCTCGGCGCCCTGATGCTGACCACGCTCGCCCCCTGGCTGCAATCGGCGTACGGCATCCAGATTGGCTTGCGGGCGCCGACCCGCGTGGAATGGCTGCTGCTGGCCAGTGTGCCCGGCGCAGCATTGCTGGCGGGCCTGATGCCGGCCTGGAGCGCCTGGCGCCAGGCCCGGCGTCAGGGGTTCAGCGCCGGCACCGATCAGTGATGGCCGTCACGGCACCCGGCGATGACAAGCCTGTAAATTGACCGACTTACCACCGACACTTATAGTTATTTGCATTCAAATCCACCACGGCTGGGCACGTCATGGAACAGTCCGAAGTACAGGCATTAGCGGACAAGCTCGACAAGCTGATCGAACGCTGTCAGAAACTGGAGCGGGACAACGCTCTGCTGCGGGAGCTTCAGGATGACTGGAACCGCGAGCGGGCCCAACTGATGCACAAGAACGATCTGGCCAAGAACAAGATCGAAGCCATGATCGGCCGCCTGCGCGCCCTGGAGCACCACTGATGTCTAAGCAAGCCACCACGGTTGAGGTCAAAATCCTCGACAAGGAATACCTGGTTGCCTGCCCCGAAGAAGAGCGTGAGGCTCTGCTCCGTGCGGCCCAGCATCTGGACAAGAAAATGCGCGAAATCCGGGCCAGCGGCAAAGTTTTTGGCCTGGAACGCATCGCCGTGATGGCCGCTCTGAACATCACGCACGAGCTGCTGGAGCAGGATTCCATGTCGGACGCCACCAGCGCCCTACTGAAAACCATGGACCACAAGCTCAACGAAGCACTCGGCGAAGGCAGCGATCACTGATTCCGCTGCAGGTGTTGCATTGTGCCCCGGGGCTGCCCGTATAATGGTTTCAACTTCCTGGGCTGTTCGGGATGATCGGATACGTCCTCGAGCCGATGCGCACTACCCAGGTGGCTACTTCAGGGCATTGTGAGCAAGTCCCCGAGCGGGGAAAGCCTAATATGTCACAGCGGCCACCGACCTTGAACTCTGGGTTCAAGGGCCACATCCGATAACGGCAGCTCGGGAAGCTTTACCTTGACCACAGTCGTTCCCCCTCAGGCGTTTGACACTCACCCCGACACCCACTCCCGGAGCGAACTGCGCCAGCGTCTCCGTCAACAGCGCCGGGCGCTTTCCCGGCAGAGCCAACAGCGCGCCTCCGAAGCGCTGGCGCGGAACCTGCTGCGGCATCCGGACCTGATGCGGGCACGCCACGTTGCCATCTACCTGCCCAACGACGGCGAAATCGACCCTCACCCCTTCATGATGCGAGCGCAATCCCGGGGCATTCACTTTTACCTGCCGGTGCTGCACCCGATTTACGAAGGGCGCCTGGTGTTCAGCCCCTACTACGACGGCGTCGAGTTGACCGCCAACCGCTTTGGCATACCGGAACCGGCGTTCCGCCGTGGGTTGCGGCGCCCGGCCTGGGCGCTGGATGCGGTGTTATTTCCGCTGGTGGGCTTTGATGAACAGGGAGGGCGCCTGGGGATGGGCGGCGGCTTTTACGACCGGACGTTCGCTTTCAGCCGGCTTCGTTCCGGGCTGTCACCGAAGCTGATTGGCCTGGCACACGACTTTCAGAAGGTCAAAGCGTTGCCGATCGAGCCGTGGGACGTGCCGTTGCACAGCGTGGTGACCGACCGCCGCTGTTACCGGTTCTGACGCTCGGCCTGGGGCTGGAACGAGGCCCCGACGATGGCACCGTCACGGAGCTGGGGGCGACTTTCAGACGCCTGGATCGAGGTAAAACCGGTAATCACAAGGCCAACGGCGAAAATCAGCACAATGGCTTTGACGATGTCAGGCTTGCCACCCATGGTCGTCCATCCTAAGTTGGTCGAGGCAAATACTGTCCAACAGAACTACAGTGAAATCAGACAGCTAATAAGGCTTCTGAGAATCTGCAGGAAGATTAACACGCAACCGCGATTTTACAATTTTTCACGCATTAACGATCGGTAAGAATGACCGCACGACGGCCCGCCCCAACCGGACGGGCGCCAGGGGCCGGCCCGGTCAGCGGCTGTTGCCGGCGCCGAGGAACAGCCGGTACGCCTCGTTGTTGGTCATGTTCTGATAGCGGAAGCCCACCTTGTCGAGCATCGCCTCGAAATCCGCGAGCTCGGCGTCATCAACCTGCGCCCCCAGCAGCACCCGGCTGTAGGCGGCACCGTGGTTGCGGTAATGGAACATGGAGATGTTCCAGCGGGTGCCCAGCGACATCAGGAACTTCATCAGGGCGCCCGGACGCTCGGGAAACTCAAACTGAAAGACTTTTTCGTTGCCGATGTTCGGGGCATGGCCACCGACCATATGGCGGATGTGCTGCTTGGCCGGGTCACTGTCGGTCAGATCGACCACCGCGTACCCGGCTTCGCGCAGGTCCCGGACCAGCTCTTCCCGCCCGTGCCCGCCGGCCTGGATCTGGATACCGACAAAGATCACGGCATCGTTGGCGTCGGAATAGCGGTAATTGAATTCCGTGATGCTGCGTTTGTGCAGAGCGTTGATGAAGGTCTTGAAGGCACCGGGCCGCTCGGGAATGGTGACGGCCAGGATCGCCTCACGGCGCTCACCGATCTCGGTGCGCTCGGAAATGTAACGCAGGCGGTCAAAGTTCATGTTGGCGCCACTGAGGACCGCCACCAGGTTTTCGTCTTCGATCCGCTCGCGCTCGACGTATTTCTTCAGGCCCGCGACCCCCAACGCGCCGGCCGGTTCGGTGATCGACCGGGTATCCTCAAACACGTCCTTGATGGCGGCACAGATTTCGTCGGTGGAGACGGTGATCACTTCATCGACATGATCCTTGCAGATTTCCCAGGGGTGCTCACCGATCTGCTTGACCGCCACCCCGTCGGCAAAAATGCCAACGTCGTCGAGCACCACCCGCTCACCGGCGGCCATCGCCGCCTGCAGGCAGTTGGAGTCCTCCGGCTCGACGCCAATCACCTTGATTTCCGGACGCAGATACTTGATGTAGGCAGCCATCCCGGCGATCAGGCCGCCGCCCCCGACACTGATGAACACGGCGTGGATCGGGCGGCTGAACTGCCACATCAGCTCCATCGCCACGGTGCCCTGACCGGCGATCACGTCCGGGTCGTCGTAGGGCGGAATGTAGGTGTAACCGTGTTTGTCGATCAACTCCTGGGCATGCGCCGCCGCTTCGTCGAAGGCATCGCCCTTGAGCACCACCCGGGCGCCGTGGTCCCGTACCGAGCGCACCTTGATGTCCGGCGTGGTCTGGGGCATCACGATCACGGCCTTGATGCCGAGCTTCTTGGCGGCCAGCGCCACCCCCTGAGCGTGGTTGCCGGCGGAGGCACAGATCACGCCCCGGGCTTTCTGTTCTTCCGACAGTCTGGCAATCCGGTTGTAGGCACCGCGAATCTTGAAGGAAAACACCGGCTGGAGATCTTCACGCTTGAGCAGGATGTTGTTGCCAAAGCGCGTGGACAGACTGCGGGCTTCCGTCAGGGGCGTTTCGATCGCCACGTCATAGACGCGGGCGTCGAGGATCTTCTTGATGTAGCGTTGCGGCATGGTCGTTCCGGTTACTTACGGGAGGATCGGAAAAACCGACAGTGTAGAAAGTTTGCAGGCCGGCCGTCTATATGCGGACCGCGGGCAAGGCTATAATGGTGGGAGTTTTTCAACCGGATTCACACGCGGAGCCCGCCATGACCCAGGACGAACTCAAAAAAGCGGTGGCCAAAGCCGCTGTCGACTACATTGCCCCCCGACTGGACCGCGACAGTGTCGTTGGTGTAGGCACCGGCAGCACCGCCAATTTTTTCATCGACATGCTGGCTGAGCTGAAGACCGAGTTTGACGGCGCCGTCGCCAGCTCCGAAGCCACCGCAGAACGCCTGAAAGGGCATGGCATTCCGGTTTACGACCTCAACAGCGTGAGTGGGCTGGAGTTCTACGTTGATGGCGCGGACGAGACCAACGAGCGGCTGGAGCTGATCAAAGGCGGCGGTGCCGCCCTCACCCGCGAGAAAATCGTCGCGGCGGTGGCCAACACCTTCATCTGCATCGCCGACGAATCCAAGATGGTCGACGTGCTGGGCCGGTTTCCGCTGCCGGTGGAAGTCATCCCGATGGCGCGCAGCCATGTCGGGCGGGAGATCGTCAAACTCGGTGGCGACCCGGTGTACCGGGAAGGCGTGGTGACCGATAACGGCAATGTGATCATCGATGTGCACAACCTGGACATTTCCCGGCCGATTCAGGTCGAGGAAAAGCTGAACAACATCGTCGGTGTGGTCACCAACGGCCTGTTTGCCCGGCGCCCGGCCGACCTGCTCCTGCTAGGCACCAAGGACGGCGTCCGGAGCATTCCGCGCACCGGAGCCTGACCCCGGCCGAGCCGAAAAGCTGGCGCCAAGCCAGCTTTTTTTGGCCCCGACACCCATACCAAGCGCTTGCTTGGTTCATCATTTTGGGCGACACTCCCAGCATCGGAACAGCCACAGGGAGCCCCGGCGTGACCAGCTACTTCAACGACGTTCACCAACAGGCGCGACTGAGCGCCCGCAAGTTCATCGAAACCCACGTGCTGCCGCACATTGACGAGTGGGAAGAAGCCGGCGAGTTTCCCCGGGACCTCTACCGCAAAGCCGGCGACGCCGGCCTGCTCGGCATCGGCTATCCCGAGGCCCTGGGCGGCACCGGCGAAGGTGACGTATTCCTGAAGATCGCGGTGTCCGAGGAACTGATGCGGTCCACCTCCGGCGGTCTGGTGGCCAGCCTTGGCTCACTCGACATCGGCCTGCCTCCGGTGGTGAAATGGGCCCAGCCACACATCCGCGAACAGATCGTGCCGCCTGTGCTGCGGGGCGAGAAGATCGCCGCACTGGCGGTGACCGAACCCGGCGGCGGCTCCGATGTCGCCAACCTGAAAACCCGCGCCGTGCGCGACGGCGATCATTACATCGTCAACGGCAGCAAGACCTTCATCACCAGTGGCCTGCGCGCCGACCATTATACCGTTGCGGTACGCACCGGTGGCGAGGGCCATGCGGGCATCAGTCTGCTGCTGATCGACCGGGACATGCCAGGCTTCGGCACCGGCCGGAAACTGCGCAAGATGGGCTGGTGGGCGAGCGACACCGCCGAACTGTTCTTCGAAGACTGCCGGGTGCCGGCGGATCGTTTGATCGGCGCCGAGAACGCCGGTTTTATCGCCATCATGAGCAACTTCCTGGCCGAACGGCTGAGTCTGTCGGTAATGGCGTACATGACCGCGCAACTGGCCTACGAAGCCGCTCTCGATTACAGCCGCCAGCGTCAGGCCTTCGGGCGCTCGCTGAACGGCTTTCAGGTGACCCGCCACAAGCTGGTCGACATGGCCACCCAGATCGACATTGCCCGGGAGTACACCTACCGCTGCGCAGCCCTGATGCAGGCCGGAGACAATCCGATCCGACAGGTGGCCATGGCCAAGAATTTCGCCGTCGAGGTGTGCGAACGGGTTACCCGCGAGGCGGTTCAGCTGTTCGGCGGCATGGGCTACATGCGTGAGTCGGTAGTGGAACGGCTGTACCGGGATGCCAAGATCCTGTCCATTGGTGGCGGCACCACCGAGATCATGAAGGAACTGATCGCCAAGCAGTTGCGGCTGTAACCGCCGCGACCAAGGTTTAGTTTCGATTCGCCCGCGACTGCCGTATAATCGCGCTCACTTTTTAACCGCAGTCAAACGCACTTCGAAACGTTTCAGGAAGGATCGAACATGATTTTCGACAACATCCCCGCTGGCAAGAACCCGCCGGAAGACATCTACGTGGCCATCGAAATCCCGGCCAACAGCTCTCCGGTCAAGTACGAGCTGGACAAGGACATGGGCGCCCTGCTGGTAGACCGTTTCATGGCCACCCCGATGTTCTACCCGGCCAACTACGGCTTCATCCCGCACACCCTGGCCGAAGACGGCGATCCTCTGGACGTGCTGGTGGTGACCCCGTACCCGGTACAGCCTGGCTCCGTGATCCGCTGCCGTCCGGTCGGCGTTCTGAACATGGAAGATGAAGCCGGCGGCGACGCCAAGCTGGTGGCGGTTCCCCACGACAAACTGACCACCACCTACCAGAACGTCAAGGAAATCACCGATCTGCCGGAACTGCTGCGTGACCAGATCAAGCATTTCTTCGAGAACTACAAGACCCTGGAGCCCGGCAAGTGGGTTAAGGTCCAGGGCTGGGACAACGCCGCCGCAGCGAAAAAAGCCATCGAGGACGCCATCAAGGCCTATCAGGGCTGAGCACTGGCTGGCACAAAAAAACCAACCGGGCCGAAAACCCGGTTGGTTTTTTTTATTGCCGCAACAGCGGTTTCGACTAGCCTCTGGACAGCAGATCGCGCATATCGCTGATCGCCGCGTTGGCGCGCGACAGGTAGGCCGCCATGGTCAGGGAGTGGTTGGCCAGCACCCCGAAGCCACTGCCGTTCAGAATGATCGGGCTCCACATCGGCTCCTGGGTTCCTTCCAGCTCGATGATGATCTGCTTGACGCTGGCCATGGCGTTTTTGTCCTGCAGCACCCGACGGAAATCCACCTCAATCGCCCGGAAGATGTGCAGCAAAGCCCAGGCGCTGCCACGCGCTTCGTAAAACACGTCATCGATCTTGGTCCAGGGGGTTTTCACGTCCGCGCCGGCGACTTCCTCGGCCAGCGGATTTTCCGGGTCGAGGTTGGCCACGGACTCCGAGATCGACGCCTTGCCGACACTCTCGCCCAGCGTTCGGGACAGGCTGCCCAGACGGGTTTCCAGATCCGCCAGCCAGTTGCTCAGGTTGTCGGCGCGGGCAAAGAACTGGGCGTCGGCCTGGGCCGGGTCGGACAACCGGTTCAGGTAGCGCTTGAGCGCCTCGATACCGCGGCGATACTCGGCCTCGGTGGACGGAATGGCCCAGCTTTCGCTGTCAAAATGCAGCTGCGGTTCGGCAATGGTCAGGTCCGGGTCCTCCGCGGACTGACTCTGGGAGCGACTGATGTCCTTGCGCATCGCCCGGGACAGGTCACGCAACTGCACCAGCACGCCGTACTCCCAGTTCGGCATGTTGTCGAGCCACAGACCGGGCGGGAAAATGTCGTTGGAAAGATAACCACCGGGCTTTTCCAGCAGGGTTTCGGCCAGGCGGATCATGGTGGCGGTGGTGGCGAACCCGGTCACCGGTTCACGGTCCATGCTGTTGGCCAGCGAGCGGGTGTGTTCCCGGACCGAGAAGGGTTCGGGCTCGCTGCTCCAATACATGCCGACCACAACGGCCACCAGCAGGTAAACGGTCAGCACAACCAGAATCAATTTGCCTAAGACACCGCTGCCGCCGGCGTAATCCTGGAAATCCTCTTTCCGGGCCGTCAAAAACTGTCTGATCTTACCTGACATAAATGCCTGTTCTCCTGTCGGTTACTGGTCAGCCGCGAACGGTCGCCCCAAATGGTACCCCATGGCTCCGTCGATACCCAGCTTACAGAGTACCGAGTACTCCGCCGCCGTTTCTACCCCGCTGGCGAAGACTTTGACACCGCGGCTATGGGCGATGGAAAGCACCGACTCAAGGTAAAACCGGTTGTCGTCGTGGCTGTCGATATCGTGGATGAAGCTGTTGTCGATACGCAGCGCCTGGAACCTCAGATTCCTGAGGTAACTGAACGGCACGCCACCCACGCCGAAGCGATCCACCAGGACCGGAACGCCAAGCTTTCCCAGGGCCCGGACCAGCAAGCCGACGGCGGTGCGATGATGATGAATGGTATGTTCAGATATTCCCACCCACAGATTGCGGCGACTGGCTCCGGCCTGCTCAAGCCAGGCGATCAGATCCCGCCGGAACGTCTCGCTGGCCACCGACGCGCCCGCCAGGGAAATCGCCAATTGCTCACCGGAACGGGCTGCAAGCCGGGCCAGAATATGGCGCACGATCAGCCGGTCGATGTCCTCGATCAGACCAAAGCGCTCCGCCATCGGCACGAACACACTGGCCTTCAGCTCACCCTCGGCGGTATCAAGGCGGGAAAACACCTGGTGGTAGATGGGGCGCTCATCCCCGTTACGCAGCATCGGCTGTAGCCAGATGGAAAACTGCTGATCGCGGATGGCCTGGGTGATGATCACCCGCCAGGTTTCCAGATTGTGGTGGTGCTCCTGATCGCCGTTGGCCAGATGACAACCCGATGTTTCCGCGGCCTGAGCCTGGCGCAGTGCCTCGTCCGCGGCGGCCATGACTTCCCGTGCGGACCGCCCCGGCGCCGACCGGGCCAGACCGGCATGAACCGCCACGGAAGTAGGCGACGCCAGCTCCGAGTATACGCCATCCAGCTCCGAAACCAGCTCCTGACACCACACCACCGCATCCGCCGCCATGGCGCCGGGCAGGTAGATGCCAAATTCGGCACCGGTCCGCCGGCCCGCGAAACTGCCGGCATGCTCGGTGAGAAACCGGTTGATCACACCGGCCACCCGGACCAGTAACCGGTCGGCATCGGCGCGCCCGAAGGTCTGGTTATACGAGGAAAAGTCACGCAACTGGATCAGCAGAAGCATACCCGGTGCCGATTTTTCCTCCGACTCCACCTCCGCTTTCAGACGCTGATCGAAGGCATTGCGGCTGGCCAGGCCGGTCACCGAATCCTCATTATTCAAACGTCGCAGATGCTGAATCAGTTTGGCCTGGCCCTCAAACAACTGACCGAGGTCATCCGCCATCTGGTTCATGGCTGCGGTCACCTGATTCAACTCCCGCGTCGAGCGCACTGACACCCGGCTGCGGAACTCCCGGTTGCCCAGAGCCCGGGCCTGATCTTCCAAGGCCGCCAGCGGTTGCAGACTGCGCTTGAGCAACAGATACAGCACCACCAGCCCCAGTACGCCAATGGCCAGTATCGCGGACACCAGCCCGGTGGTGATCCGCCAGAGATCCCGGTAGGCGCGGCCGGGGTCGCTGATCACCTGCACCGTGCCCAGCCGGCTCCAGCCCCGGACCACCTCTGCTTCGGCCACCGGCAACGGTAAGTTGGCCAAGCGGCGAAACCAGCCCGGCACCTGGGCACTGTCCAGATCTTGGCTGCGCCCGGCAATTACCGTGCCCTGATGATTCAGATACACCACTTTCAGATACCGACCGCTGTCGAATACGGCATCGATCAACGACGACGACGCCACCGGGTCGTTACCGTCGATGGCGTTGGATAGCGACAACCCGACCGCCGTCGCGCCGTCCCGGGCATGCCCGGCCAGCTGCTCCGAAACGTAATCCCGGAAATGGCTGTAACTGGTGAAAAACGTCGCCAGCAAAACGAACACCAACAAGCTGCCGGTGAACAACAGCAACAATGCCCGGAGCGTAATCACACCCCGCTGGCGATATCCGTTTTCAGAAGGCTGAAGCTGCTTCCGTGCCATGGGCCCTGGCTCCCGGGGGCTGTGCGCGAGCTGGCGAATGGACTGTGACCTGCGCCGCAGTGTTGACAAAGATTTACAATGCGCAACCTACGCCGACAACTTTAAACACTATAGACTCTGCAGAAGCACTAAGGTTAGAAAAATCGTCCGCACCGGAGCGAGATGCCTTATAACTAGAACAGGACAGGCCGGCACACGATGAACGATGAACGCCAGAAAGAAAAACTAAGACAGCACTTCGCCCGCCGGGTCACAACCCAGGCCCGCGTCGTCCTCGATACCTGGCAGAAAATACACTCCGATCACGCCGGTGCCGCCGGACATCGGCGCGAGTTTGCGACCGCAACCGACAAGCTCGTCCGCTATGCCCAACGCTTTGAAATGACCGGTCACGCCAACGCCGGTCAGCAAATTCTGGAACTACTGACGCAGTGGCCGGAAGGTGGCCTGCCCGACGATGCGCTCTGGCCCAAACTGCAGGATGCCCTTGAGTTGCTCAGCCAGAGCACCCAGCGCCGCACCGACGGCAACGGAGAAAAACCACCCAGTCAGTATCGGCGGACACCGATTTACATCGCTCTGGCCAACGACGAGATGGCGAGCCGCCTGATCCGCCAACTGGAGTTCTTCGGATTTCGCGCCTCGTCGTTCCGGGATGGGGACAGTCTCATCGAGGCCTGCAGTCTGAACAAGCCGGAAACCATTCTGATGGACGTCAACTTCGGCGGTGAGCGTAACGCCGGTATCGCGACCATCGAGCGCCTGCAGGAGCAGCACGACACCCCCATCCCGATCATCTTCATGAGCGATGAGGACGGCACCATCGAGACCCGGCTTCGGGCCTCGCGCTGCGGTGGCGAAGAGTTTTTCTATCCGGCGGTGGACCCCGGTCAGCTGATCGAAAAAATCGAGACCTACACCCACGGCAACACGGTCGAGCCGTACCGCGTGCTGGTGCTGGACGACTCCCGCGCCCAGGCCAAGTACATGGAGACGGTGCTGAAAAAGGCCGGCATGACCGCCCACATCATCACCGATCCGATGCAGATCATCCACGCGCTGGACGACTTTTCGCCGGAAATCATCATTCTCGACATGTACATGCCCGGGTGCACCGGCATGGAGATCGCCCGGGTCATCCGCCAGCAGGACCGGCTGCACAGCGTGCCAATCATCTACCTGTCGGCCGAGGAGGACGTTTCCAAACAGCTGCACGCCATGAGCCTGGGCGGTGACGATTTCCTGACCAAGCCGATTGATCCCAAGCATCTGATCGCCACCATCCACAACCGTGGCCGGCGGGCACGGTCGCTGCTGGCACTGATGATCCGCGACAGTCTGACCGGGCTGTTCAACCACACCCACACCCTGCACCTGCTGGAGCAGGAAATCGTTCGGGCCCGGCAGAAGGAGCACAGCCTGTGCTTCGCGATGCTCGACATCGATTACTTCAAGAAGGTGAACGACACCTTTGGCCACGCCATCGGTGACCGGGTGTTGCGCAGCCTGTCCATGTTCCTGAAACAGCGCCTGCGCAAAACCGACCACATCGGTCGCTACGGTGGCGAGGAGTTTGCCATCATTCTGCCCGACACCCGCCTGAGCGATGCCCGCAACGTGCTGAACGACATTCGGGAACGGTTCTCCGAGCTGCGGCAGCCGGCCGGGGATCGCGAGTTCAACGTCACCTTCAGCTGCGGTGTCGCGGCCTGGAACGGCGAAAGCGCCCAGGCGCTGTGCGAGCGGGCCGACCGGGCGCTCTACGCCTCGAAGAACCAGGGCCGCAACTGCGTCACTCCGGCCGACGATTGACGCCCAGGCGGTCACACCCGAAGGTGACCGCCACCCTCCCCCCTATGAAACCAATGTCGTATGGCACCTGCGCCACACCCAGACGACAATGATTGTCATCCTTGGGCACCACCCTGTTCCCGTTATCCGGTCCGTTTTTTTACGACCAATGGCCAACATGGACGTTTGTCAAAAAGTGTTGATCTGATTGAAACAAGCACGCACCATTGTGGGAACATGCGGCGAATTTCCGCGATCCTGTAAAAAACCGAAGGCTAACTGAACCATGTCCACCATTCTCGTGCTCCACGGCCCCAACCTGAATATGCTCGGCACCCGCGAGCCCGAGGTCTATGGCTACGAGACCCTGAACGACATCGACGACCGGTTGCGGGCAACGGCGGCCGAACACGGCCATCACCTGCTGCACCTGCAGTCCAATGCCGAATACGAGCTGATTGAGCGGATCCACGACGCCCGGGCGGAGGGCGTGGATTTCATCATCATCAATCCGGCGGCATTCACGCACACCAGCGTGGCCCTGCGCGATGCGCTGCTCGCTTCGGGTATTCCGTTTATTGAGGTGCATCTCTCCAACGTGCATGCCCGGGAACCGTTCCGCCACCACTCCTATTTTTCCGATATCGCCGAAGGCGTTATCTGCGGGCTGGGTAGCCAGGGGTACGATCTCGCGCTCCAGGCCGCCCTGCAACGAATTCACCGATAGACCAGACAGAACGGGACATCACCGACTATGGATATTCGCAAGATCAAGAAACTCATCGAGCTGTTGGAAGAGTCCGACGTCGAGGAACTGGAGATTCACGAAGGCGACGATTCCGTGCGCATCTCGCGCCGCCGGGAGCAGGTCGCCGGCACCCAGTACGTGAGTCACGTTCCCGCGCCGGCGCCCCAGGCGCC
>JBPEXU010000210.1:0-9442 GCA_052031225.1 Marinobacter sp.
CTGGCGGCGATGGCTCTGCTTACTAACGCCTGATGCCCGCCTTCGGGCGCGGTTATAAAACCTGCCCGAAGGGTTCGGACTAAGCCTAAAGTTTACCTTTACGTAAAGTGTAGGCTTGTGCTAAACCTTGACTCACGTATTTGACGATAACAACAAACAACAGGAGTCCCCAATGAGCCTTCCGCGATACACCGATGTCTACAACACCTTCGACGCCGCGGCGTTGGAAGCCGAGATTCTGGATGGTCGCCTCGACACGGGCCTGAACGTGTGTCACGAAATCTGTGACAAGTGGGCTGCGGACCCGGGCAAGGTGGCGTTGTACTACGAAACACTGGACGGGGGTGACGGCACCCTGACGTTCGCGGAGCTGAAAGCGGCGTCGGCCCGGTTTGCCAACTACCTGAAGGCCCAGGGAGTGAGCAAGGGCGACCGGGTGGCGGGGCTGTTGCCACGGGGGCCTGAGCTGCTTGTTGTGATCGCCGGTGCGCTACGGCTGGGGGCGGTGTATCAGCCGCTGTTTACCGCCTTCGGCTCCGGTGCCATCGAATACCGTCTTGAGCGTGCCGGCACCAAGCTGCTGGTCACCGATCCGGCCAATTTCCCCAAGTTGGCGGAGGTTAAAAGCTGCCCGCCGGTGCTGTGTGTCAACGCCGGCGAAACTGGCGCCGATGTGGCCGACTTTGCTGAGGCACTTGCCGGCCAGTCCGATCAGTGTGAGCCGGTCATGATCACCGGTTCCGACCCGTTCCTGCAGATGTTTACTTCTGGCACCGTCGGCAAGGCCAAGGGGGTTGCGGTGCCGGCCCGAGCGCTACTGGCGTTCTATGTCTACATGAAGTACGCCATCGATCTGCGGGCGACCGACCGCTACTGGAACGTCGCGGACCCCGGTTGGGCCTATGGTCTTTACTACGCCGTGGTGGGTCCGCTGCTGATGGGGCATGCCACCCATTTCAACCCGGGTGCGTTCACGCCGGAAAGCACCTACGACATGATCCGCAAGTACAAGATCACCAACCTGGCCGCGGCGCCGACCGCGTACCGGCTGCTCAAAGCCAACGACCATGTTCTGCCGGAGGGCGAAAACCTGGGGTTGCGCGTGGCCAGCAGTGCCGGCGAGCCGCTGAACCCGGAGGTGGTGAACTGGATACGCGATCGTCATTTCTGCCCGGTCAAGGACCATTACGGTCAGACCGAAACCGGTATGACCTGCTGTAACTTCCACGGCCTGGAACATCCATTGCGCCAAGGGTCGATGGGCTATTCGGCACCGGGGCACCGGGTAGTGGCCCTGAACGAAAAGTATGAAGAAGTGGGTGAGGGCGAGATCGGCCAGCTGGCGGTGGATGTCAAGGCGTCGCCGCTGTTCCACTTTGATGGCTACACCTGGGGTGAGAAAGATCCGTTTGCCAACGGCTACTACCTCACCGGCGATATGGTCGTCTGCCATGGCGACGGCAGTTATTCGTTCAGCGGTCGGGACGACGACATCATCACCACCGCTGGCTATCGGGTAGGGCCGGCGGATGTTGAAAGCACGCTGCTGGAACACCCGGCGGTGGCGGAGTCCGGTGTGGTTGCCAAGCCCGATGAAAAGCGGGGTTCGATCATCAAGGCCTATGTGGTGATCAAGGCGGGGCAGGAGCCGGAAGATGAGCAGGCGTTGAAGGACGAACTGCAGGAGCTGGTGCGGCGCCGGCTGTCGACCCACGCGTTCCCGCGGGAAATCGACTTCGTGACGGAGTTGCCCAAGACCCCCAGTGGCAAGATCCAGCGCTTCGTTCTGCGCAACCGGGCCAAGGAAGAAGTGGGCGCATGATCATCACGTTCGAGGAGCTGCAGGCGTTTCTCGACGAGCAGTTTCCGCAGGGCGCCGCTTTCGGCACCCTGCAGAAACTCGGAGATGGCTGGGCAGAGATGAAGCTGGACGTGGATGAAGACCACCTTCGGCCCGGCGGCACCGTGTCCGGGCCGACCATGATGGGGTTGGCGGATGTCACCATGTACGCGGCGCTGTTAAGCCGTATTGGTCTGGTGCCGCTGGCGGTGACCACCAATCTCACCATCAACTTCCTGCGCAAGCCCGCGGCCCACGTGCCGATCTGGGCGCGCGCCAAGCTGCTGAAAGTGGGGCGAACCATGGGCGTTGGTGAGGTCTTCGTGTACTCCGAAGGGATGGAAGAACCGGTCGCGCACTCCACGATGACCTATTCCATTCCACCCGAAAAATATCGCAATTAGTTATTGACGTTTACGTATACGTCAATCTAACCTGTGATATAGCTGACATGTACAACAATAACAAAGGTAGATTGGCTCATGAGCGAAGAGTACGTGCTCGAGACCCGCAACCTGGTCAAAGAATTCAAGGGCTTTGTTGCGGTCGATGATGTGAATCTGAAGATTCAGAAAGGCCATATCCACGCCCTGATCGGCCCGAACGGTGCCGGTAAGACCACGGTATTCAACCTGCTGACCAAGTTTCTGATTCCCACCCGAGGTCAGATCCTGTTCAAGGGCGAAGACATCACCGCCTTAGCGCCCGCCGCCATTGCCCGCAAAGGGGTTGTCCGTTCCTTCCAGATTTCCGCTGTGTTCCCCCACATGACTGCCCTGGAAAACATCCGCGTTGCCCTGCAGAGCTTTGAGGGCACGTCGTTCAGCTTCTGGAAATCCGGTAACTCGCTGAACAAACTCAACCAGCGCTGCATGGAATTGCTCGATGCGGTCGGGCTGGCGGAATACGCCAACACCACCACGGTGGAACTGGCTTACGGGCGCAAACGGGCGCTGGAGCTGGCGACCACGCTGGCCATGGAACCGGAGTTACTGCTGTTGGATGAGCCGACCCAGGGCATGGGCGCGGAGGATGTCGAGCGCGTGGTGGAGCTGGTGCGCCAGGCGGCCAAAGGCCGCACGGTGCTGATGGTCGAGCACAACCTCAGCGTGGTCAGCAAGTTGTGTGACCGGATCACGGTTCTGGCCCAGGGCGCGGTGCTGACCGAAGGTGATTACGACACCGTATCCGCCGATCCCCGGGTCCGCGAGGTGTACATGGGCAGTGAGGGCAGCGGCGAACGGGGCAGTGTCAAGACGGAGGTGGCGGAATGAGTCGCTCAGATCGGGAGTACGAACAGCTGCGCATCTCCGGGCTGCACGCGTTCTACGGCGAATCCCACATCCTGCACGGCATTGACATGGTCGTGCATCGCGGCGAGCTGGTGACCCTGCTGGGCCGCAACGGCGCCGGCCGAAGCACCACGCTGAAAGCGATCATGAACATGGTCGGGCGCCGCACCGGCTCGATCATGATCAATGGCGAGGAAACCATGGCCTGCGCGCCGCACCATATTGCCAGGTTGGGGGTCGGTTATTGCCCCGAGCATCGGGGCATTTTTTCCTCCCTCAACGTCCAGGAAAACCTCACGCTGCCGCCGGTGGTGCGCAGCGGGGGCATGAGCCTGGAAGAAATCTACACCATGTTCCCGAATCTCTACGAACGGCGTTTCAGCCAGGGCACCAAACTGTCCGGCGGTGAGCAGCAGATGCTGGCCATGGCGCGCATACTGCGCACCGGTGCGACCATGCTGCTGCTCGACGAAATCACCGAAGGGCTGGCGCCGGTGATCGTGGAGAAATTGGGCGAGGTTCTGGTCCAGCTCAAGGAGAAGGGCCTGACCATTGTTCTGGTGGAGCAGAATTTCCACTTCGCTGCGCCATTGGCCGACCGCCACTACGTGGTCGAGCATGGCCAGATCGTGGAGGAAATCGGTGCTGACGAGCTGAGTGCCAAGCAGTCAGTGCTGGACAGCTATTTGGGCGTCTGACCCCGGATAGAACGAGCGCAAACTGAAAAAAAGCAACAACAACCTGAACCAACGCAAGACAGTAGCGGAGATACAACAATGACAATGATGAAAAAGCTTCTGACATCAGCTGTTGCATCGGCCCTGATGGTAGGGGGCGCCCAGGCTGAGATTTCCAATAACACCGTCAAAATCGGCTACATCGCCGATATGTCCGGCACCTACCGGGATCTGGCTGGCCCGAACGGCCTCGAAGCCCTGAACATGGCGGTCGCGGATTTTGGTGGCACCGTTAATGGCGCCAAGATCGAAGTGGTCAGCGCGGACGACCGGAACAGCGCCGATGTCGCATCCAGCACCGTTCGCCGCTGGGTGGAAAACGACAACGTGGATCTGGTCGCGGGCCTGGTGGCGTCCTCGGTCTCCATCGCGGTGAGCGACATTCTGGAAGAAAACGGCAAGCTGGGTATCGTCTCCGGCTCGGCAGCCTCCAGCATCACCAACGAGCATTGCACGCCCAACCACATTCACTATGTCTACGACACCTATCCGCTGGCGAACGGTACTGCCAGTGCGGTGGTGAAAGAGGGCGGCAAATCCTGGTTCATCCTGACCGCCGACTACGCCTTCGGCCATGCCCTTGAGGGCGACGTCACCCGCGTGGTGGAAGCCAATGGCGGTGAGGTGATTGGTACCCTGCGGCATCCGTTCCCGACGCCGGACTTCTCTTCCTTCATTCTTCAGGCCCAGGCATCGGGTGCCGACGTTGTCGCCCTGGCCAATGCCGGCGCCGACACCACCAACGCCATCAACACCGCCAGTGAGTTCGGCGTGACCCAGTCCGGCCAGTCCCTGGCCGCCTTGCTGCTGTTCCTGACCGACGTCAAAGCGCTCGGTGTGGAAGCGGCACAGGGCATCCAGCTGACCACCGGCTGGTACTGGGATATGAACGAAGAAACCCGCGCCTGGTCTGACCGCTTCATGGAGAAAACCGGTGTCCGTCCGACCATGGTTCATGCCGGCATTTACTCCAGCACCATGCAGTACCTGAAGGCCGTCGAAGCTGCGGGTACGGATGAAGCACAGGCGGTTCGCAAGCAGATGATGGCGACTCCGATCAACGACATGTTCGCCAAGAACGGTCGTATCCGCGAAGACGGCCGCATGGTGCACGACATGTACCTGGCGCAGGTGAAGACGCCGGCGGAGTCCAAGAGCGACTGGGATCTGTACAAGATTCTCCGCACCATCCCGGCAGATGAAGCCTATCGTCCGCTCTCCGAGAGCAAGTGCCCGCTGGTGACTGGCGGCTGAGGACGACGCTCTGCGCACGCCCGGGCGCCTGAGCGCCCGGCGGCGCGGAACCTCGCAATGACGACTAAAACAACAACGTCAGCGCTGCTTCTGGAGTTAGCAACATGACCATGATTTTTGGTGTGCCCCTGGCGGTCCTCTCGGGACAGCTGTTGATCGGGGTTATTAACGGCGCCTTCTACGCGCTGTTGAGCCTGGGCCTGGCGGTGATCTTCGGCCTGCTCAAGATCATCAACTTCGCCCACGGTGCCATGTACATGCTCGGTGCCATGGCGACCGTCATCCTGTTCGATGCCCTGGGGGTGAACTACTGGGTTGCCCTGTTCCTGGCACCACTGCTGGTGGGCGTGTTCGGAATGCTCATCGAGTATTTCCTGCTGCGCCGGATTGCCGGTCAGGATCACATCTACAGCCTGTTGCTGACATTCGGGATCGCGCTGCTGATCCAGGGCGTACTGACCAACATCTACGGTGTCTCCGGCCTGCGCTACGCCATGCCGGACGTGTTCAAGGGCGGGATGAACCTGGGCTTCATGTTCCTGCCGTACTACCGGGCCTGGGTCATTGTGATTGCCCTGCTGGTCTGTTTCGGCACCTGGTTCATGATTGAAAAAACCAAACTGGGCGCCTACCTCCGCGCCGGCACCGAAGACGCTCAGCTGATGCAGGGCTTTGGCGTCAATGTGCCGCTGCTGGTTAGCCTCACTTACGGCTTCGGTGTCATGCTGGCGGCCTTTGCCGGGGTACTGGCGGCGCCGATCTACTCGGTGACACCGGTCATGGGGTCGCACATTCTCATCGTGGTCTTCGCCGTGGTGGTCATTGGCGGTATGGGCTCCATTGGCGGCGCCATCATCACCGGGGTGCTGATGGGCGTGATCGAAGGTCTGACCAAAACCTTTTACCCACCCGCCTCCTCCGCCGTGATTTTCCTGGTGATGGTGGTGGTCCTGATGGTCCGGCCCACGGGTCTGTTTGGTAAGGAGGCGTAACCATGAACCAACCTGTCAACCAGGCCGATATCCAGAAAACGATTCTGCGGGAGCAGAAAGCGGAAGAACGCAAGAAACTGATCGGCAACGGCATCCTCATTCTGTTGCTGATTGCCGCGCCGTTCGTGCTGTATCCGGTCTTCCTGATGAAAATTCTCTGCTTCGCGCTGTTTGCGGTGGCGTTTAACCTGTTGTTCGGGTTTACCGGCCTGTTGTCCTTCGGCCACGCCGCGTTCCTGGCCACCGGTGGCTACACCACCGGCTACCTGCTCAGCCACTATTCCGGGCTGACCACCGAAGTGGGCATCCTGGCCGGAACCCTGGTGGCGACGGTCCTGGGGCTGGCGTTTGCGCTGCTGTCGATTCGGCGCCAGGGCATCTACTTCGCGATGGTCACCCTGGCACTGTCGCAGCTGGTGTTCTTCTTCTTCGTCCAGTCCGAATTCACCGGCGGCGAGGACGGTATGCACGGTATTCCGCGCGGTGAGCTGTTCGGGCTGATCAATCTGGAAGACAACCTGAACATGTACTACTTCGTGCTGGTGGTGTTCATCGCCTGTTACATCCTGGTTCAGCGCATTGTCAGCAGCCCGTACGGGCAGGTGCTCAAGGCGATCAAGCAGAATGAACCGCGGGCGGTGTCGCTGGGTTATAACGTGGATCGCTACAAGGTGCTGGCGTTCGTGATTTCCGCGGCGCTGGCCGGGCTGGCCGGCTCGATGAAATCGGTGGTGTTCCAGCTGGCGTCTCTGAACGACGCCCACTGGCACATGTCCGGTGAGGTCATTCTGATGACGCTGGTGGGGGGCATGGGTACCTTGCTCGGGCCGGTGGTCGGTGCGACCTTTGTGGTCAATGTTGAATACCAGTTGTCCCAGGGTCCGTTGCGGGACTGGGTGGACCCGATCCTTGGCGGCATTTTCGTGCTCACGGTACTGGCGTTCCGCAGCGGCATCGTGGGCGAACTGCAGAAGTTCATGAAGAAAAATCTGGGCTAAGAACCGCCAGGCAACAAAGCGAGGTCGCATTCGGTGCCGCCTCGCTTCGTTGGTTTGGCTTACTCACGCCCGTTTACAGGCGATCCAGCCGGCTGGGGGTGCCGACGTAGACGTACACCGACTGGCTGCCGTGGTAGTCCACTTTGTGCACCGAGATGTTGGGCTGGCCCTCGGCGCCGGTGCGGAATTGGGTCATCAGGCCGGCCTTCTCGTCATTGCGGACCCGATCCGCTTCTTTATGGCTCCAGTCGCTACCGATGCATTCGCGAACGTACGATACCGCCTTCTGATACTGGGCGTCCGCCACTTCCTCATTCGGTGAAACGGCAGAGCACACGTAGGCGCTGTCACGATTGGCCCAGGCCCAGACCTCGCAGTGGCCACGGATCAGCTCTTCCTTCGCCCGGTAGACCGTGACCGAATTGAAATTATTGGGCTTGCCACGATAGTTCGCGAAGCCGGTTGGGTAATCTTTAACGATGCTCTGCAGTGACGCGCAGGGGTCGTCCACTCCGGCAGTCAGCTTTTTCTGTGGCAACGCGCATCCGGCCAGCGTGACGCTGGCCAGAACGGTCAGGGCTGCCGCGGTCGTCAGGTTTGCCATGGTGTCCCTCATTGGTCGAAGGTTTTGCCCAGTTCCCGAACGACAACGCGGGAGAACTCGTCCGCCGCCTTGCTGAGCGAGGTGGGATCAACGGTACTGGAAAACATCTGCCAGATCGCGCCGCCGGTGTGCGCGTCAAACAGGGTGGTGCGCAGGATGTACTCAGTCGTTTCCTGGTACTGCTCCGGAATATTGATCGTTTCCATGTAGGTGGTGGACGCGAGTGGCCCCATGCTGACCGTTACCGGGTTGAACACCACCTGGTTGGGGACATGCTCAACCTGCCGGTTCTTGCGCACCAGTGACACCGTCAGGACGCCGTTGGCGTCGTGGTTGGCCAGCCGTTCTTTCACTTTTTCCCGGAGCTGGGTGTGGTCTTCCCAGGGCAGGGACGGCGCCGGGCCGTAGGCGGTTGCCTGATAGCCGGCGGCGGTCAGGCGGGCAACCAGGGCGTCTTCCATCACGGCCCGGTTGGTTTCGTTGGCGCTGACCGCCAGCACCAGAAGTTTGTCGGGCACCACCGATACGCCGGGCGCTTTGCTGATGCTTTTCACTTCCGGGCCGGAGGAGGCACAGCCGGCGAGAGCGAGCATGATGAAGGACAGTACGAGAAAAATCCGGGCGGTCAGTGTGCGTTTCATAAAATCATCCATGGCAAAGAATTGATCGGTCGGGCGTTATTATTGTTGGCATTGGCGCAATGCGGCGGCTATTAACAATTATACTGAGCCATAAGCTCAGTGATATCGTTGGCAAACATAGTAGACGCTCACCCAGCTAAAAGCATTACAAAACGTCCGGCTCGTGTAGGGAATATTGGCGAGTGCCATTAATGCCCGGTTCGTTTCGCAACGGACGCGCCTGCCACAGAAAAAGAAACAGGGAAAGATATCCATGGAATTGTTTGTAGACCTCCGACCGTTCAGACAGCTGCTCTCGGTGTTGGTGCCCGTGTGTGCCATGGCGCTTGTGGCCGGTTGCTCTGAACCACCCCCACCACCGGAACAGGCCCCGCCGGCGGTGTCGGTGGTGGTGCTGGAAGAAGCGGAGATTAAGCCGTCCCGGGAATTCGTGGCACGAACAGCGGCATCGGCAAGCGCCGACATGACGGCGAGGATCGAAGCCGAAATCCGGGAAATTCTGTTTACCGAGGGCTCCAGGGTGTCTAAGGACGATGTTCTGGTCCGTCTCGAAGACACCCGGGCGGATGCCGATCTGCAGCAGGCCAATGCCGAGCTGGCGGCCGCCCGGGCCGAACTGGAATCGGCCACCAAAAACCTCAGGCGAGGCGAGGAGGTGGCCGGTCGAGGCTACCTTTCAGACGCCGATCTGGACAAACTGAAAGACCGTTACAACGCCGCCAGTAGCCGGGTACAGTCCGCTCGGGCAGCGGTTCAGAAAGCCGACACCAATCTGGAGTATGCGGAGATTCGGGCGCCCTTTGATGGCTGGGTGGGGCGCTTGAATTATGACGTTGGTGCGGTGGTCAGTCCGTCTACCGGGCCGATCACGACGGTGTACGTGATCGATCCGATTTACGTCGATTTCCAGCTCAACGAAGCCGATTACATTACCTTCCGTCGGCTCGGCGGTGGTTCGGCGGCGAAGGCCGCCGAAAGCATCACCCTGTCGCTCACGCTGCCCGATGGCACCGCCTATGAGCACGAGGGCAAGATGGACTTTGCCGACATCCAGACCGACGCCAGCACCGGCACCGTCGCGATG
>JBPEXU010000211.1:0-1762 GCA_052031225.1 Marinobacter sp.
GTGTACGCCAGATTGTTCCAGGCGTCGGCAAACTGGGGAAAGCGGTGGCTGGCGTTCAGGAAATGCGCCACCGCCTTGGGCCAGTCCTGCTGATCGTATGCCAGGTTACCCAGGGCCATCAGGGGCTCGGGTTGGCTGGGCCAGTGCCGATGCGCGGTGGTGTAGGCGGTACGTGCCGCATCGAGGCGTCCGGTGGTTTCCAGATCGTGGGCGGCCCGTAGGTAGGCCAGCGGTTTGGCGGTGGCCGGCAGGCGATCCGGCGGCAGCACCACTCTGGCCCAGTGATCGGCGCGGCGCCAGGTCGCATAAAACGCCTGGTAGGGCATTTCATAATGCTGGCGGGTGTCGGTGTTCAGGATCATGGTTTGCCGGTGGCTGTCGTAGCCGACCACCACCGCGAAGTGCCACTGCGGCCACCAGTCCAGTAACAGATTCTGCATGACCAGCACCGGGTGTCCGGCCCGAACTTCGTCAAGGATGGCCTCGAACGCCGGTTTCAACGGGTAGACCACCATGTCGTGGGCGCGCGCCGCCGCGACCATTTCCACCTGCAACGACCCTTCGCGGCCGGGCAGATACACCAGCTCTTTCAGTTGTTCCGGCCGGGTATCCAGCCCCTGGGCATTCAGCACGGTGGCCAGTGCCGCCGGCCCGCACTGGTATTTCTCCTGCGGGTAAAAGGGCACGTCGTCCAGCAACTGGCGTTGCGGCCGGTCGGCCGCCGCCAGTTCGGACGGCTGCGGCCAGGGTGGGGTTGTCGCGCAGCCGGCCAGCAGGAGAGCACCGCAGAGGACGATCAGCCTGCAGGTCGAGGTAAGTACCGCCATCGGATCAGGTGTGGACGATCAGCGGATGCAGTTGATAAAGGTAAACAGGTCGGTGGCACAGAGCATGTCGGTGATGATGAAGACCAGAAGGAACAACACGATGATGCCCACCACGTCCTGGCCCGCCGGCGCTTCGGCAAGCTGCTGCTCAAACTCGGCCAGTTCCGCCGGTGTCAGGTTCTGGATGCGTTCGGCCACCTGGGCCTTACTGACGCCCAGGTCGGTCAGCTTGTCCTGCACCTCCTGGCGCTCCAGCATGTCCAGCAGCTGCTGCCGGTCGAGCTGGACCTGTTGCTGCTGAATCAGCTCACCGGTGCCCACCATGCCGGCCTGGGCGGCGGTGGAAAAGGTTGTCGCAAAGGCTACCAGGAGGGCCATGACCGCGCTCATGTGCTTAAGATGCTTGCGAATCTTGAACATTTCAGGCTCCTTTGGGGTTGTTGTACGACAAACATTAAGCGGCGATTTGTCGCGCTTCAACATAAGGTTTGTTCATCCTTGGCGTATCTTGCGCCAGGGCAGGTATGACGCTGACCAATGCGCCCCCGTGACTTGGCCCACAGGTAAACAAACTCTTACAAAAAACCGAAGGTGGGCGCTAACGCCTGGCACGCGGCCTCTCTAAACTAGCGGATACAGCCATCCGTGACGATGAACCGTAGTGACGTTAAAGCCAACCCTGTTTTCCAGCCTCTTCAGCCTGCGCTCGCTGGTGATTGCGATCGCCGCGGTGTTCGCCGTCCTGGGCGAGCAGTTGCCACTGTTGACCTGGATGGACCGCACGCTGTTTGCCATTGTTGGGGCTGGCGACGCCGGCATGACAACGATTCCGCCGGAGCAGTGGCTGGCGGTTCTGGATCAGCATGGACTGTCCCAGCCGCTCTGGGGCCAACTGGCGGTGCAGGGCGCTCTGCTGCTGGCGGCGCTCTATCTGG
>JBPEXU010000212.1:0-3626 GCA_052031225.1 Marinobacter sp.
TGGCAATGGCAATCGCGACCACGGCCATGACGATGATGGCAACGACGGCAATCAGAAGGTAACGGAGGGCTTTCATGGTTCCGGCATCCTTATCCAGTGAACGAGTTGGGTTGTTGCAACCCTCGGATCTGCTTTGCCCAAAGGATAACGCAGGGGTCACAAATTATCAGTGCAGGAATATGACAATGGCGTAGTGTTAGGCCAAAATACACATCCTGAATTTTTGACCGGCGCGGCAGGTATGGGTGCCGGTACCGAATCCATAACGATAAGAAGGAGTAGGCTGTGGCAATTACTGTGTCGATTGAACTGAACCGGGAGCTGGAACTGCCGGCGGGTTATGACCAGGTATTTGACCTGCTGGCCGATGTGCCCCGTTCGGCCAGCCACTTCCCCAAGGTCGACAAGCTGGTGGACCTGGGAGACAACACGTACCGCTGGGAAATGGAAAAGGTCGGTGTCGACAAACACGCGATCCAGTCGGTCTATGCCTGTCAGTATTTTGCCGACAAAGACGCCGGCAAAATCACCTGGGAGCCGGTGAAAGGCGAGGGCAACGGCGTGGTGCGTGGCGCCTGGACACTGAAGGCCAACGGCGACAACGCCACTGCGGTGAAATTTCAGACCAAGGCGGAGCTGAGTCTGCCGCTGCCCAGTCTGCTCAAGCTGGCGATCAGCCCGGTCATCAAGCACGAGTTCAACAGCCTCGTGGACACTTACATGAACAACCTCAAGAAGGCGTTCTGAACCGGGCGCCGTTTGCTGCGGTTGCGGGACTCCGGCGGGTAGAGACGGTATAATCCGCAAACACTCAGTTTTTGGCATTCAAGCCGTTTTGACACGACGGAGTCTCCATGGCCGAACGTAAGGCTCGCGTAGAACGCAATACCCTCGAAACCCAGATCACGGTCGAGATCGATCTCGACGGTACCGGCAAAGCCAGCTTCGACACCGGTGTGCCCTTTCTGGAGCACATGATGGATCAGATCGCCCGCCACGGGCTGGTGGATCTCAACATCGTCGCCAAAGGCGATCTGCACATTGATGACCACCACACCGTTGAGGACATCGGCATTACTCTGGGCCAGGCGTTCAAGCAGGCCGTGGGCGACAAGAAAGGCATTCGCCGCTACGGCCACGCTTACGTACCGCTGGACGAAGCCTTGTCGCGGGTGGTGATCGACCTCTCCGGTCGCCCCGGGCTGTCCATGAACGTGCCCTACACCCGGGGCGCGGTGGGCGGCTTTGATGTGGATCTGTTTGAGGAATTCTTCCACGGCTTCGTCAATCACTCGATGGTGACCCTGCACATCGATAACCTGAAGGGCAAGAACACCCACCACCAGATCGAGACCGTGTTCAAGGCCTTTGGCCGGGCGCTGCGCATGGCGATCGAAATGGACGAGCGGATGGCCGGCATCACGCCGTCCACCAAAGGCACCCTCTGAGTCCCCGGGCACCAACAGGACAGCGCACCATCATGAAGACCGTTGCCATTATTGACTATGGTATGGGGAACCTGCATTCCGCCCGCAAGGCGGTGGAGCATGTGGCCCCGGATGTGGCCGTTCAGGTCACCGACAACGCCGATCTTATCCGCTCGGCCGATCACGTGATCCTGCCCGGTGTCGGCGCCATCCGGGACTGCATGGCGGAAATTCGCCGTCTGGGGGTGGACGAGCTGGTCCGGGAGGTATCCCGGGACCGTCCGTTCCTCGGTATTTGCGTGGGTATGCAGGCGCTGATGGCCCGAAGCGAGGAAAACGGCGGGGTGGATTGCCTTGGCTTGTTCCCCTCCGAGGTGCGCTATTTCGGGGATCGCCTGATGGCAGGGGATGAGCGCCTGAAAGTACCGCACATGGGCTGGAACGAAGTCTGGCAGACCATCGACCACCCGCTCTGGCACAACATTCCCGACGGTGACCGGTTTTATTTCGTGCACAGTTTCTACGCCGAGGCGCAGGGCAACCACGACATCGCCGGGCGCAGCCACTATGGGGTCGATCTGGCTGCCGCGGTCGCCCGGGACAACATTTTTGCCGTGCAGTTCCACCCGGAGAAAAGTGCCCGGGCCGGCCTGCAGCTGCTGAAAAACTTCGTGAACTGGACCGGCAACTAGCCCGGACCACTGGACAACTATGACGGACCTCCCCCTATGCTGATTATTCCCGCCATCGATCTGAAAGACGGTAAATGTGTGCGCCTGCGTCAAGGCCGCATGGACGACTCCACCGTGTTTGGTGACGATCCGGTCGATATGGCTTCCCGCTGGGTGGATGCCGGTGCCCGCCGCCTGCACCTGGTGGACCTGAACGGCGCCTTTGCCGGCGAGCCGGTCAACGGTGACATCGTCCAGGCCATCGCCCGCAAGTACCCGGACCTGCCGATTCAGATTGGCGGCGGCATTCGCTCCGCCGACACCATCGAGGCGTACCTCAAGGCCGGTGTCCAGTGGGTCATCATCGGCACCAAAGCAGTCAAGGAGCCGGAGTTTGTCACCGAGATGTGCAAGCGTTTCCCCGGCCACATCATTGTTGGGCTGGACGCCAAAGACGGTCGGGTGGCCACCGATGGCTGGGCCGAAGTGTCGGAAGTCATGGCGGTCGATCTCGCCAAGCGCTTCGCCAACGACGGCGTCGACTCGATCGTCTACACCGACATCAGTCGCGACGGCATGATGCAGGGCGTCAATGTCGAAGCGACCGCCGCGCTGGCCGAACAATGCGGTATCCCGGTGATTGCCTCCGGCGGCGTTACCAACATGGACGACCTCAAGCGCTTGGCCGCAGTGGCCGACAAGGGCATCCTCGGAGCGATTACCGGTCGCGCTATCTACGAAGGCACCCTGGATGTCGCGGAAGCCCAGGCGTTCTGCGACAGCCTGCCGGGTTGAGGGGGCGCGCATGAGTCTGGCAAAGCGCATCATTCCCTGCCTGGATGTGGACAAGGGCCGGGTGGTCAAAGGCGTCAACTTCGTCGATATCCGCGACGCCGGCGACCCGGTGGAAGTGGCGCGCCGCTACAACGAGCAGGGTGCCGATGAAATCACCTTCCTGGACATTACCGCCAGCCACGAAAGCCGCGATACCACCTACGAGACGGTTGAGCGCATGGCGGCGGAAGTGTTCATCCCACTGACCGTGGGCGGTGGTGTGCGCACCGTTGAGGATATCCGCAAGCTGCTGAACGCCGGTGCCGACAAGGTGTCCATCAACACCGCGGCGGTGTTCAATCCCGAATTTGTCCGGGAGGCCGCCGACCGCTTCGGCAGCCAGTGCATTGTGGTCGCCATCGACGCCAAGCGGGTCAGTGCGGACGGCGAACCTGCACGCTGGGAAATCTTCACCCACGGCGGCCGCAAGCCGACCGGGCTGGATGCGGTGGACTGGGCGCGCAAGATGGTCGAGATGGGGGCCGGCGAGTTGCTGCTGACCAGCATGGACCGGGATGGCACCAAGGTCGGGTTCGATCTGGGCTTGACCCGTGCCGTGGCCGAGGCGGTGGCGGTGCCGGTCATCGCCTCCGGTGGCGTCGGCGAGCTACAGCATCTGGCCGACGGGGTCACCAAAGGCGGCGCCGACGCGGTGCTGGCCGCGTCTATTTTTCATTTCGGGCAGCACAGCATT
>JBPEXU010000213.1:0-11437 GCA_052031225.1 Marinobacter sp.
GGTATCCGGGATTAGCGCCGGGCGGCGCGACGAGCCGCGGAAGCAGTGAATTCGCTGCTGCGGAAACCCGGGTTGAAGTCGTAAGGACCGTAGCCGTCGTCGAGACCGTCGATGTAGTAGCGGCGAGCCTTGAGGTCGTAGGTCATTTCCAGGGTGGTCCAGAACACCGGCTCACTGTAGTAGCTGATGTTGTGGGACTCGGAAACGCGCCAGAGGTTGCCATCGTTGTCGTACTCTTCGGATGCCAGAATCTGCCAGCTGTCCTCGTCTACATAGAACACCCGGCGTGCGTAGATGTGGCTGATACCGGTACGCAGTGTGGCTTCCACCACCCACACCCGGTGCAGTTCGTAGCGCGTCAGCCGCTGGTTGATGTGGCCCCCGCGGATAATGTCGTCCGGGCGCACGTTTTCCTCATGGAGCTTGTAGGCGTTGTAGGGCATGTACATTTCCCGCTTTCCGAGCAGCGTCCAGTCGTACTGATTGGGCGCGCCGTTATACATGTCTTTCTGATCGACGGTGCGCAGGGACGACGAATTTGGCAGATCGGTTTCGTAGGCCAGGTTCGGCGAACGGCGCAGGCGGCGGGAGCCGGAATCGTAACGCCAGGCCAGACGCGGTGACCGGATCTGATCCAGGGTTTCATGCACCAGAGTAATGGTGCCGGCAAGCGAGGACGGCGCGACGGTGTCGGTCTTCAGGTAAAAGATCTTGTTATCGATCTCTTCCAGCTCGGCGCCTTTTTTGCTGTAGGCGAAGAAGTAATCGTAGTCGTTCACCACCGGGTTGTAGGAGCCATCCTTCTGAGGCGTTGCCGATGCACTTCGAAACGACACTTCCTCACCCCGATACCGAAGAATGTGGTTCCAGATCACTTCCAGGCCATTCTGAGGAATGGGGAAAGGGCTGGTCATGATGGTGTTGCGAACGCCGTTGCCGTTGTCCAGCAACTCCGCCGTCAACGCGTTGGCGCGGGATTTTTCGTACACGTGCTCGGGCACGGCCGCGGTCCGACGGGTCTGGTACACCGGCATGAAAAAGGTGCCAGCGTACTGTTCGAGCATCTTGGCGTGGCCGTCCGACAGTTTGTCGCGATACAGGTGCAGGTTGTCCGGAGTGATGATAAACAGCGGCTCGTCGTCCGGGAACGGATCGATTTCCACCTGGCCCTTCTGCCAACCCGCCGGCGGCTGAGTCAGCCCGCCCGTCCATTCCGGAATGGTGCCGGAGGCGTTCGCGCCACGCTCAGCGCCCACCGGCGTCAGCTCGCCATCGAGTCTGGCGGCCTGTTCCGGGCTCACCTTCGACAGCGCCGGCCCGGACATCCCGAGCAGCAACGCAGCAATACCTGCGACGGCTTTGTTTCGCATCCCAATCCCCTCCAGAAATTCGTTCGGTTGATCCGCTTTTTGCCAAATTCAAACGCCCGTTTCAAGTGATTGTTTGTATTTTCTTGTGAAACGTTTCCGGGACAGACAGTTGCAGAATTCGTGATCTGGAAATGATACACTGAGCAATTACTTTTAAAGGCTCAGCCCGGTTCGACCACAAGCGCAGGTAGTCCATGGCGTCGCAATGGCATTCACTGGTTTCCCAAAAATTGTTTCTGGCCAAGACCTTGCTCCAACAATTGGAGACGCCCTTTGTCAGCAATCAGGGGCAGCCAGTATCGGAAGCTGAGCAGGCGCTGCGACGCGAAGCGGCCATCCAGGGCGCCATAGAGCTGGGACTGCGCAGCAGAAAACTCCTGCTGGTGATGCTGGCACGTCACTACCAGCAACGTCAGGCCGAGCCCGCAAGTCTGGAGGCCCTGGCAGAGCTGATCGGCCAGGAGACCAGCGAGGTGCAGCACCTGACGTTACTATCCAGGCAAGCCGGCAGCTGGTGGCACCATTTGGATCAGCTTGAACACGCCCAGAGCCGGCCGCCGGCACCGCGAAAAAGTGTGTCGACGGACAACCTTATTGCGGTTTCCGTAGCAGACGGCCCGGATCGATCCGCAGCCGGGCTGGCGAAGTCACTGGACGCCATGAAACGTTTTGCCGACGACCTGGAAGAACGGCATAGCGAGTGGTAACAACGCCACAGAGCGACACTTTCCAGGCATCAACAACAGACAGGTTTACCGAATGTCCCCTTCATTTTTTGAGATCGTACAACTGAGCAATGGCGACTATGCGCTGAGACGGATCGATGACGACAGCGCACCACTGGTGAGGATTTCTTTTTCCGAAGAAGCTCGGGAAATGATGGAAGACCGTGACATGAACGTCGCCAAGGCCATGATTGCGGCCGGCATCGAAGCCGTTGGCAATGTCGCCCACGACATCGACTGGGAGGACGACGAGCAGGACGCGATCGACCCCCAACCGAGCTATACGGTGCACTGACCCCCTCGGCCAGGGCACCTCGCCGACTCGGACAAAGGTTTACCGCTGGCGCAATACAACCCCGTGACTGTTGCCTTCGGCCGATGCCTGCTGAAGCGACTTCAGCGACGCACGGCTAAGCTTAGGGCTCCACATCACCACCGCATGGCAGGTACCGGCCTTCAGTGCCCGTTCGGCCAACTGCTGGGCCGGGTACTCGGACGTTGAACGTAACACCAGCAGCTCGCTGGCTACGATACCGTGCATTTTCTGCCACTTGTTGACCAGTTCCTGGGGCGGATCAATCCAGGCCAACCACCGCTTTTCCTGATTCAGCTGAGTCAGCATCGGCAACAGCAGCTGAAAGTTTTCCACCTGCCCTTGCGGAAGAATGATTTCAGTCACATTGCCTTTCGGCGCGTCCGATTCCTGTCCGGCGCCGCGGCGGGCACGAATCACCGTCCGGCGCTCCTGCCCTACGACCGCCCCCACCGAGCGCGTGCCGACGGCCGGCTGGTACGCCAGGTTTTGATGAAAGCTCAGCTGTTCCATAAGTCACCTTTTTGTTGTGCAGTCGCTGACCACCGGAGTCAGTGCATGTCCGAACGACGAATGACGCCAACCCCAAGACCTTCGATGAACAGCTCCTGCTCGGTCAGGTCCACTTCAATGGGGTCAAACTCTTCGTTCTCGGCGATCAGATACACCTTGTGCCCGTCCTTTCGGAAACGTTTTACCGTCACCTCGTCACCGACCCGGGCCACTACAACCTGACCATTACGGACGTCCTGGGTGCGATGCACCGCCAGCAGGTCACCATCCAGGATGCCAATATCTTTCATGCTCATGCCCCGAACCCGCAACAGATAGTCGGCGGAGGGCGAGAAGAAGTCCGGTTTGAGCGTACAGTGATCCTCGATGTGCTCCTGCGCCAGGATCGGGCTGCCCGCCGCCACCTGACCGACAACGGGCAGGCCAAGATCTTGTTCGCTTTCCGGCAGCCGAATCCCGCGGCTTGCGCCGGGCACCATTTCAATCGCGCCCTTCCGTGCCAGCGCCCGCAGGTGCTCTTCAGCGGCATTGGCGGAACGGAAGCCAAGTTCTGCCGCGATTTCCGCCCGGGTAGGCGGGTATCCCGTTTCATCCAGATACCGTCGGATGATATCGAGCACCTGGGTTTGCCTTGCCGTCAGTTTCATTCTTTCTCTCCGGTCGCTCCGCGGTCTGCCGAAGGCGTGCCGCGCCTATACAGACTGTTTTTTTATACAGTAAGCAAAATATATACAGTGTTTTATCCAGTGTAAAGCACGAATGGGTTCTTTCTTTCGCTGGCGTAACTCGCGCCATTTCCCGCCTGTGTTATGGTTTAGCCAAATGCACGCAGCAACAGGGAGTCCTATGACCAAGGAGACAACCTGCGCGATGCCCGATGTGTGTACCAACCACGACGGCAACGAGCGCAAAGTTGGCGTTGAAGTGGAGCTGTCCGGACTGGGCTACGATGAACTTGTTCGCTATGTTGCGGATCTGCTTGGCGGCCAGGCGGAAAAGGTAGCCCGGTACGTGACCCGGATCGAGACCGATCTTGGCCCGTTCACAGTTGAACTGGATTCCGACCCAATCAAAGACCTGGACCTTCAGGACGACAGGCTGCCGGAGTCTATCCGGGAACTCGGCGGCCAGGCCATGGACCTGATCGATGCCGCCGCCGAGCACATCGTACCGCTGGAAATCGTGACGCCCCCCATTCCCCTGTCCCGCCTCGACGATATTGAGGCGATGGTGGACCGGCTGCGGGCGCGCGGGGCGCTGGGCAGTCGGGAGGCGATCTACTACGCCTTTGGGCTGCAGCTGAACCCGGAACTGCCCGATCTGCAACCGGACACCATCGTCCGGTATCTGCAGGCGTTCGCCGGCCTGTACGACTGGCTCAAGGCGCGCCATCAGCTCGATATCAGCCGGAAGCTGACGACCTACATAGAGCCGTGGCACAGCCGCTACGCCGAACGCCTGATGCAGGACGACTACCGCCCGGATCGGGAGCACCTGATGCGGGATTACCTGAAATACAACCCGACGCGGAATCGGGCGCTGGATCTGCTGCCACTGTTCGCGCATCTCGATAAAGACCTTTTGGCCGAATACGTCGACGATCCGCGGATCAAGAGCCGGCCAACGCTGCACTATCGCCTGCCCGATTGCGACATCGACAACCCCGACTGGCATTTCTCCAGCGTCTGGAACGACTGGGTGATACTGGAGCAGATCGCCAACCACCCAGACCATCTGGCGGAGCTTCGGGATCTGTTCCGGCAGGCCCACAAGTTCAGCTTTCACAACCTTACCCACAGCTGGCAGGAAACGACCGATCACTGGCTACGTACCAAGGGCTATGTCTGAACGGAGCCATGTCGAACCACCGGAGACGCCGGGGCTGACCATTGGCATCAGCGGCCCGACCAGACGACGCCTTGCCCAGCGACTGATCAGCCTGGGGCTGCGCCTTTATGGCGTGAAAACCCACTACATCCGGCCTGGCAGCCGGGTGGATGTGTCCCTGCTGGACGGGCTCGTGCTGTCGGGCGGCACCCATGTCCATCCGGAGCGCTACGGCCAGCAACCGCAGGTCACGGCGCGCTACGACCGGTCGCGCGACGCCACCGATGCGCGCCTGCTTGAGCAGGCCGAACGGCTGGGTCTGCCGGTGCTGGGGATCTGCCGGGGGGCGCAGTTCATCAATGTGTTTCACGGCGGGTCTTTGTGTCAGAACGTCACGCCGCTGAGGGTCAACACCCGCCACCGGCCGCTGCTGCTGCCACTTCAGACTGTCCGGGTAGTGACAGACAGCCGGCTCGGGCAACTGATGCGCGGCCAAACCATCGGGGCAAACCGCATCCACAGTCAGGCCATTAAACGGCTGGGGCGCAACCTTCGGGTCGTTGCCGTCGACAACGATTTGTTCGTTCAGGCCATCGAGAGCACCGAGGGCCAGTGGCTGATGGGCGTGCAATGGCACCCGGAATACCTGCTGTACCACGGCGGCCACCGCCGGATATTCGGCCAATTCGTCGAAGCGGCCAAAACGCTGAAACTCGCCCGCCTTGAGCAAGGCACCTAAGCTCTCAAGGCCGGCTCTAAGGAGACTTGAACAATGAACAGAAGACATCGCCCGCTCATGCGCCAGCTCGCCCTGGTGCTGATGCCCGCACTGACACCGGCCGCAGCCCTGGCCGGAGAACTGACTCTAAGCGGTGAGGGATCGGTTCGTTACGAGCCCGACAGCGCCCGCCTACAGTTCACCGCCAAGGCCGAGCACGCCTTGCCGGACAAAGCCAGCGAGCAGCTTCGGGCCCAGATGGCGCGCTGGCGCGAGAGCATCAAAGCCTGGCAAGACGAGCTCCAAGACTACAGCGACGCCCGGATCAATCTGTATACCCGCAGCCACCACAGTCCGAAATCCGAGGAACCGGAACGGCGGTCGGTCGCCACCCAGACCGTCAGCTTCAGCATCCGTGACCTGACACTGCTCAACCCGATACTGGAGCAGGCGCAGGCCATCGGCATGGAATACCAGCTCGGCCCGCACCAGTTCTTCCATTCACAGGAGGAGGAACTTGAGCGGAAGGCGCTGGCGTTGGCCATTGCCGATGCCCGTGCACGGTGCGAATTTGTCGCCAGCCAGCTCGAACAAACCTGTGGCGACGTGGTCACCATGACCATCAACGGCGGACACCGGCCGATGCCGATGATGATGGCGGACGCTCGCGCCACCAAGGAATCGATCACCAACGTCGGCGTTCGTGACATCAACTCCACGGTGAACGTCACCTTCGAGCTGGACTGACCGGGTCAGAAGTCCCGGGTATAGAAAATGTCCAGCGAAGCCGCCAGTCCACTGGCGGCTTCCAGGTAGAAATACTCGCCAAGATCGTACCGCAGCTTGAGTGTGGTGATGGGCTCGAACACCCCCACGCCGTAACGAAGACTCAGATCCTCGGTGATGTAACCACTGGCAACCACCGAGGTCTGCTCACCAGACCCTTCCGCTTCCAGAACCAGATCGCGAATACCGAACTGCTCGCCGATTTCGCCGGTGATTTTACTGGCCTGGGTCAATCCCAGCGACAACGCCGCCTGGCTCATCTGTCCCTCATCCCCCTGGGACTCGGGGGCACGGCCCAGGATCAGATAGGAAAGCGCGCTGGTTTCCGGCAGCTCCGGGTTGGAAAAGACCTCACTGGTCGGCGACTGTACCGGCCCGGTCATGCGCAACCCGGCCACCACGGTATCGACCCGACGAATGGCCTCGATATCCAGGTACGGCTGGTTCAGGTTGCCCACGAACAACAGGCGTGCCTTGCGCAATTGCAACTCCTGGCCGTACGCCTCGAACGAGCCATCCACCAGCTCCAGGGTACCCCGGGTATCCAGATCATTGCCGATGCGCAACCGGCCTTCGAGATTTCCGGTGACACCAAACGCGGCAAAGGAGACCCGGTCTTCGCCGACCACCACCGAAATATCCATGTTCAGGGCGCGGACGGCCCGCTCCCTGGGTGCCGCACCCACGATCTCTTCATCCTCACTCACCCGCACCGCCTGCGAAGGCAGCCCCTTGATTTCGACATCGCCGCGCGGCACATCAATAGTGCCTGCGATCTTCAGGGTCTGATCCTGAAACGAGACGGTGAGATCCGGCGCCAGCTCCAGTACCGCATAGGGCTCTACGTTCAGCGGTACCCGGCTGCCCTTGATGGCAATGCTCCCGGTCGGGGCACCCGACCAGTCGATATGGCCCGTCAGCAGCGTCTGACTGCGCTCATTGCTCCGGACAAAGCCATCGATTTCCGCCGAATAGCCTTGCAGCGACAGATCCACCGCAATCTCTTCCATCGGAATCGGCAGCGATGGGTCCATCACCCGGCCATCGATGAGGGTTAACAGCCCGGTGACCGAGGGTTTTAGCAGTGGCCCGGACAGAGTGCCCTGACCACTCACTTCTCCAGCCACCTCTTCCAGCGAGGTAAAACCACCGATCAGCGCCAGTTCAAGCCCCTGCACCCGGAAGTCGCCAGTGACCCGACGATCCTTGTCCCGCGGATCGATGGCCATCGTCAGGTTCAACTCACCGACGCCATCACCGGCGAGCTCAACAGCCAGGCTCGCCTGCTCGGGCTTAAGCCCCATGTCCACCGTGAACGCGCGATAATCCAGTGATTCCCAGCGATCCTCCATCAGGACCTCAAAGCGACCCTCTCCGGCGTCTACCCACAACCGCCCGTTCGGGCCGGCGTCGGTCAGCGTGACATTGATCTCGGCATTGAGGTCTGATAGCCAGCGCAGGTTGTCGGGCAATACCGGCGCCAACGCTGCCGCGGGGAATTGCTGAATGCGGTAAACGATTCGGGGTTGTGGCAGCAGCTGCTGATCGTCGGCACAGACCGAACTGCTCTGCCAGACCCAGCAGTGAGCGCCGAACAGCAAGGCACCGGCCTGTCGCTGGTAGGTCAGATCCGCCGGCGCCTGCAACCGCCACTGCTGGTCCTGATCCGGCAGGGTAATCCGTGCCCGCGACAGCGCCCCCGCCCAGGTTTGCCAGTGCTCCCCGAAACCACCCTCAAAGCCAACGCTCAGGATGGCCTCCTTATGGACCGCGTCGAGGGACAGCTGATGCCGGCTCTGGGTGCCGTCCGCGCGGATGTTCACGGACTCGAGCGCCTGCCCGGCCGAACGGACCTTGGTCGCTTCGGCACGAATCGATGCCACCTGCCCGGCTGCCAGCGATGCGACCAACGACACCGACTCCAGCTCTGCCTGGTTGCGCCAGGCCAGGGACTGGCCGCTCAGGGTCAGCCGCCCCGTCGGGTCCTTCGGACTTCCGGACGCCGTCAGCTGTGCCTCCAGCTGCCCTTTCAAGCCCGGCAGCAGCTGCTCGGGCGCAGGCAGCCGCAGAGTCAGATCGCCTGTCAGCGCCGTCTCACCCAGGCGGCCGGAACCGGTAACCCGATTATTGCCAACCCACAATTCCAGACCGGCGATCGACCACCAGCCATCGTCGGCGTTCAGGCGGCCCCTGGCCACGGTGTCCTGCTTGCGCCACTGGCCAGTCAGGTCCCACTGCGCGGCCAGCTCAGGCGCCGCATCCGGCCCAGCCTTGCCTTCCGTCGAGACCCGCCCGTTGAGACTCGCTTCCAGCCCGGGCACCCAGAACCCGGGGTTGAAGTTTGCCAACTCCAGAGCCGCCTGCCAGCTCAGCACCGCCCCCAGACCAACCGTCGCCTGCCCCTTCAGCGCACCGGCATCGGTTTCCAGCGCAAGCTCCGGTACCCGCAGTTGGTCCAGGTTACCGTCCACCCGCGCCGTCACGCGCGCCGGTCCGAGCGGACTGCCCGTGGTCGCGGCCAGTTCCGCTTGGTACGCCCCGTTATGCCAGTTCAGATGACCGGTCAGGGTCTGCAGCACCACCGGCGGCGGCTCCAGGCCCGGCAGCAGCGTGTACCAGGGGAAGCCATCGAGGTCCATGTCGGCCGCCGCACGAAAGCCGTCACGCCAGCCCAGATCGCCGGCCAGGGTGACACGCCCGGTCGGCTCTTTCGGAGTCACTAGCGTCAGATCCAGATCCGCTACGCCATCGAGGGTGATCAGGCCGCCGAGCCTGAGTTCGACCGGACCGGTGGTTCCCGGCAGAACCGACTGGCCGCGGGCACGGAATCCATCCGCCAAGGAACCTTGGGCCTCCAGCCGCGTCTGCTGCAGGGTCAAGGTGTCGGGCAAGGTATCCAGGGCCAGGAAGCGTTCGCTGCGGACGGTCAGTCGGGCCGGCAACTCCGGCTCCAGCGGTGCCACCCGGCCCTCCAGCGTAGCGTCCAGATAGCCCTGACTGGTGCCCGTCACCCGGACATCTTCGACGTTGCCGGTCAAACCAAGCGCGAGCCGCCAGTGCGCGCCGGACGGAGGCGGCAGCGCGGCAAGCACCTGCAGGTCCACCGGCCAGTCCCCCCGGGTTTCCACCCGCCCGGACGCTTCCACCCGGTAGTCGCCAAAACGATAGAGGGCACGCGCCAGTTCCCAGCTCGCACCGGAGCCACCGGCGTCCAGCTCAACCCGGTCCCAGATTCGGCCGTCGTTCACCGTCATGGGGCCAAGGCGAACATCCGACAGCCGGATGCTGAGCGGAATCTCCAGCGCCGGCAAACGAATACCCGATGGGGCCTCGTCCTGCTCGGCAGGCGTCAATCGCAGATCAAGCGACGCCGCGTGCAATTGATCCAGACACAGGGTCTTGCGGAGCAGGCAGGTCGGCGACCAGTCCAGTACCGGTGTTTCCACGTCCAGATACACCCCATAGCCCTGCCAGCGAAGGCGGTCGGCACGCCACCGGCCGAGCAACGATCCGGCTCCCTGCTCCACGGTCAGCCCGGGGATCTGCTCGATCACCCAGGCGGTACCGGTGTCCGAGCGCAGGGCCATGACAACGGCCAGCACCAGCAACACCAGCAACAACAGGGCGCCCAGCAGCCCACCCAGCAGCCACCGCCAGGGGTGCCAGCGGCGGCCGGCATCGGGCTGCTCCGGTGATGTGCGTGGTTGCTGGTACATTACAGCTCCGGCCCCATGGAAAAGTGAACGCGCCATTCCCCACCAAACTCGGGGTTCAGCCCTTTGGCGACATCGAAGCGCAGCGGCCCCACCGGGCTGATCCAGCGCAGCCCGGCACCTGCGCCAGATGCCAGCGGATCAAAGAGATCGTTGACGGCGTTGCCGTGGTCGAAAAACAGAGCAACCCGCCATTTGTTGGCGAACTGGTACTGGTATTCGATGCTACCGACAATCAGGTAGCGCCCGCCAACTTCCACACCGTTATCGTTTTCCGGCGACAGGGACTCGTAAGCATAGCCTCGAATGCTCTGGTCACCGCCGGTGAAGAAACGCAGGGACGGCGGTACGTCCTCAAAACTGTTGGTCGCCACCGCGCCCAGCCGGGCACGGGCCAGAAAACGGTGGCGATCGGCCAGCGTAAACAGGCCCTTGGCGAGGGCGTCCACATGCAGGATATCGGCATCCGACAGCACCGCCCGGTGCGCCCCGGAGGTGTCAATCTGGAGCCGGTATCCCAGAGACGGGTCGAGCGCGGAATTCTGGTACAACCGGGAGTAGCCAACACCGGGCAGCAGCAACGAACTGGTGCCGCGCTCGTCGCCACGGATTTCGTAACGCTCGCCCTCCCATCGCAATGACAGTACCTGCAGCCAGTCGTTATCCAGCTCATGTTGCCACTGCTGGCCCAGGGTGAGGCGCTCGGATTCGATATCGTCGATATCACTGCGCTGGTAACCGCCGGCAAACCGGATCAGATCCGTCATGGGCGGGTCCAGGGGCAGCTCGTACCAGGCGCTGACGTTCTGGCGCGGCCCGGATATCTCGGTCTCGGCGCCGCGCCGGTGCCCCATCGGATTGATCCAGTGCTCACGCCAGGTGCCCCGAAAACGGGGCCCGATATCGGTTGAAAACCCCACCCCGGCGGCCACCGAACGGGGCTCCCGGCGCTGCAGCGTCACACGGACCGGAATGACCCCATCGACCGCGTTGACGGGGGACGCATCGATATTGACCAGCGAGAAAAAACCGCTGTTGGACAAATCGCTGTTCAACTCCGCGATCTTGTCGGCGTGATAGGGCGTGCCCGGCTCAAAGGTGACGTAGTCCTCCAACAACGACAACTCGAACCAGGGGTCGTCCTCGAAGGTAACCTCTCCCAGTTGGTACCTTGGGCCGGTCTGGTAAATCAGCACGATTCGGGCGCTGAGCTGTTCGGGATCGACTTCCAGGGCTCGGGTTACAAACCGTCCGTCAAAATAGCCCCGGCGCCGGGCCCGGGTCTGAATCAGATTGCGGACCTCGGCGTATGCCCCGTGATCCAGGATCTCGCCCACCGCCGGCGACGCCGGCAGGTTCCCGGCCATTTTCGGGTCCGATGCGCCCGGGCCGCGGATTTCCACCGTTCGCTCCACCACCCGCACCGGCTGCCCCGGTTCGATGTCGAGAATCAACCGGGCCGTTCGTTCATC
>JBPEXU010000214.1:0-7756 GCA_052031225.1 Marinobacter sp.
CACAGAGGCTAGGAACCCAAACATGAACAACAAGAACGTCGTGGCCCTCGACCTGCCGATTCCGGAGATCCGCGATCTGCCGGAGGACACCCAAAAGTATTTCCGGATCTGCCAGGAAAAACTCGGCCTGATCCCCAACGTCCTCACCGCTTACAGCCACAATCTGGCCCAGCTGGAAGGCTTTACCCGGCTGTACAACGAACTGATGCTGGGCGAAAGCGAGCTGTCCAAACTGGAACGGGAAATGGTCGCCGTGGTGGTTTCCTCAGAGAACAAATGCTTCTACTGCCTGGTGGCCCACGGTGCCGCCGTACGCGTTTTGAGCGGCGACCCGGCACTGGGCGAACATCTGGTGATGAATTACCGCAGCGCCAAACTCGAACCCCGGCAGCGGGCCATGCTCGACTTCGCGTCGAAACTGACCCGGACCCCGGCCCAGGTGACCGAAACTGACCTACAGGCGCTGCGAGAAGCCGGCTTCAGCGACCGGGCCATCTGGGACCTCAGCAATCTGGTCGGCTTCTACAACATGTCCAACCGCGTGGCGATTGCCAGCGATATGCAACCCAACCCTGAGTATCACAGCCAGAGTCGCTAGCAAGTCCCGTCACTTGCTTGCCCTCGACTACAACAACAATGGATGGAGGCAGAGATATGAGCAAGACTCTACCAAGCTACACCAGCGGTACCGCCGAAGTGCCCCTCCTGGGCATGACCATCGGCGAAATGCTGGACCGCACCGCCGAGCAGTTCCCCGATACCGAAGCCCTGGTCTGCCTGCACCAGGACATCCGGTGGACTTACAAAGAGTTCGTCGAAAAGGTCAACGAAGCCGCCCGCGCCTTTATGGCCATCGGCGTCAAACGCGGCGACCGGGTCGGCATCTGGTCGCCCAACCGCTACGAATGGACCGTCACCCAGTTCGCCACCGCCAAGGTGGGCGCCATTCTGGTCAACATCAACCCGGCCTACGGCGTCCACGAGCTGCAATACGCCATGAACCTGGCCGGCATCAGCGTGCTGGTCACCGCCGACAGCTTCAAGACCTCCAACTACCGGCAAATGCTGTACGAGCTGGCGCCGGAGCTGAAGCGCAGCGCGCCGGGCAAACTGAAAGCGGAGAGCGTGCCCGATCTGCGCGCCGTGATTAACGTCCACGACGACCAGCACGACGGCATGTGGACCTGGAAAGAGTTTGTCGGTTTTGCCTCCGAGGTCTCCGAAGAGGCACTGTACAAGCGCCAGGACGAACTGCAGTTTGACGACCCGATCAACATTCAGTTCACCTCCGGCACCACCGGCAACCCCAAGGGCGCCACCCTCACCCACCACAACATCCTGAACAACGGCTACTTTGTGGCCGAGAGTCAGCGCTTCACCGAGAAAGACCGCCTGGTGATTCCGGTGCCGCTGTATCACTGCTTCGGCATGGTGATGGGCAACCTCGGCTGTATCACCCACGGCTCCACCATGATTTACCCGGGCGAGGGCTTTGAGCCCAAGGCCGTGCTGCAGGCGGTGCATCAGGAAAAAGCCACGGCCCTGTACGGCGTGCCGACCATGTTCATCGCCGAACTGGCCGAGCCGGAGTTCGACTCCTACGACCTGTCCAGCCTGCGCACGGGCATCATGGCCGGCTCCATCTGCCCGGCGGAAGTGATGAAAAAGGTCAACAGCAAGATGCACATGAAAGAAGTGCAGATTGCCTATGGCATGACCGAAACCAGCCCGGTATCGACCCAGACCAGCTCCAGCGATCCGTTCGACAAGCAGGTCACCACCGTCGGGCGCACCCAGCCGCACCTGGAAACCAAGATCGTCGACCCCGCCACCGGCAACGTCGTGCCCCGGGGCGAAATCGGCGAACTGTGCACCCGGGGCTACAGCGTCATGCTGAAGTACTGGAACAACGAGGAAAAAACCCGCGAAGCCATCGACGATGCGGGCTGGATGCACACCGGCGACCTCGCCACCATGGACGAAGACGGCTACATCCAGATTGTCGGCCGGATCAAGGACATGGTGATCCGCGGCGGTGAGAACATCTACCCGAAAGAGATCGAGGAATTCCTCTACACCCACCCGGCCATCGAGGAAGTCCAGGTTACCGGCATCCCGGACGAAAAGTACGGTGAAGAGCTGATTGCCTGGGTCAAACTGCGTCCGGACGCCGACCCGGTCACCGGCGAAGACCTGCAAGCCTTCTGCAAGGGCAAAATCGCCCACTTCAAGATCCCGAAGAACTACAAGTTCGTGGACTCCTTCCCGATGACCGTCACCGGCAAGATCCAGAAGTTCAAGATGCGGGAAATCTCGATTGAGGAAATGGGGCTGAATAAGAAGTAAATCAGCAAACTTCGGTTGAAGCTCTGCACGGCCGCCACCCGGTGTGCAGACCTTCAACCCCTCACCTAACCCCGTCCCGTTGGCGTGCGCTGAGCAGCCACGGAATTCTCCCTGAGTAACTCTCAGCCAGCCGAGTGCGTTCCCCCTAAAGCGTTGGCCTCAGCACCGATCTTACCGACGAATAGTCGCCGCTGGCGAAGCGCCTGAGTTCGGCCTCAACGTCATTCATGGCCAGATTCCGTACCCAGTCATCCCAGCAGCAGGCCGCCAACGGCATGGCCCGCGCAAACTGCTCGCGCGAAAAGGCGAACGACCCGACCAACGTTTTCTGTTCTCGTATCAGACTGACAAAGTCCACCGGCTGGGTCCGAGTCGCGAAGCCAAGAAAGACGCAGATCCCGTTTTTCTTGGTCAGGCGGATGCTCAGATCACGGGTGCTTTCTGTGCCCACGGTATCGAACACGACATCGTACCGACCTTCCAACTGATCGGTGAGCTGGTTGGCTCCCAGCGCTTCGGCGGCTGAACGCCTGGCCGCCGACAGATCGCACGCTGAAACGTCGACGACTCCCCGCGCTTGGGCGGTCGCCAGCAGTCCGAAACCAATGGCGCCCAAACCAACGACAGCGACCGATTGCCCAGAGTCCGGTGCTGCGCGCTCCCAGGCATTCAACGCATTGGCGAATGGCTCAACAAACGAAGCTTGTTCCCACGAGAGATCGGGCGGCAGTTCGACCAGAGAGTTCGACGGCACCGCCAGCTGTTCTGCGAAGCCGCCATCCGAGTGGACCCCAATCATGCGCCAGTCGTTGCAAAGCTGGGCTTGGTCGTCCTGGCAGTAGGCACACCGTCGACACCCGGACAGCGGAAAGACTGCCACGCGCCTCCCATCGCCCGTCGTGCCGCACACACCGTGGCCCATAATACTGGGGAGGGGGCGCAGCCCCGGGTTGTCCAGGGCCAGGGTTTCACTGCCTCCGATGCCGGTAATTTCGACCTCGATGATCTCTTCATCCTTCGCCGGCAACGGCGCATCAACCTCTTTTGGGACAAGTCGCCCCGCTCCCTCGAGTACCAGCGCTCTCACCTTCAATCAACCTCCATGTCCATAAGTGTTAGCCATCCTCTCCAACGAGGCACTGACGTTTGCCATCGCCCGGGTTAATGCGCTCCTGAACAGGGCACGCGACAAGCCTCGGCAAAAATAGCACGTTCCAGGTGCCCCGAATACGGTTCGTGCCGCGGGGACAGCAGGATAAACGCTTCTCTCAGTTCGGCCACCAGGCTGTTGACAGCCATGGCTGAACGTGATGTTATCGTCGTTAACAATGTTATCACCGTTAACTTCAAGCGAGGCTCCATGGCCAGACCGGCTTACCACCACGGCGACCTGGCGCAGCAGGCGCACCAGATGGCGATGGCGATCCTGCGTGAGCAGGGCGATACCGCGATCAGCCTGCGGGCACTGGCCAAGCAGCTTGGTGTCAGTGCCCCGGCCCTGTACCGGCACTTTTCCGACCGGGACAGCCTGCTGGCGGAACTGGCCGTGACCGGCTTTGAGGCGTTGCGGGCGCGGCTGCTTGAGGTGGATCAGTCCAAACCGCGCCGGGCGCTCATCGACATTGGTCTGGTCTACGTATCGTTTGCCCAGGACGAGCCGAACCTGTACCGGTTGATGTTCGGTGGCCGGGTGTTGCCCAAGGGCGCACATCCGCGCCTGGATGATGCCGGTCGTGGCGCTTTTCAGGTGCTGGAGGACACGGTCGCCCGGGCCCAGAAGGTGGGCTACCTGAAACCCATGCCGCTGGCCCTGATGACCGCCGCCGCCTGGTCGCTGGTGCATGGGCTGGCGCAACTGAGCATCGACGGCCACCTGCCCAGCACCCGGGCCGAACCGCTACTGACCGAAGGCGTACTGACGCTTCTGCTGGACGGTTCCCGTTCAGACCCCCAACAACAACCCGAAAAGGACACCGCATCATGAGCAGCCCCAAACCCAGCACCATTCGAGTTGGCCGTCGCTACCGGGCAAACCGTTTGGACGGCCCCTACGACGCCATTGTCATCGGCTCCGGCATTGGCGGGCTAACGGCCGCCGCGTGCATGAGCAAACTGGGTAAAAAGGTGGTGGTGTTCGAACAGCATTACACCGCCGGCGGTTTTACCCACAGCTACGACCGCAACGGTTACGAGTGGGACGTGGGCGTCCACTACATTGGCGACATGGGAGCGGATCACACCCTGAGCAAGCGCCTGTTCGACCACATCACCGACGGCAACCTGAAGTGGGCACCGCTGGATGACCGTTACGACCGGATTTTCCTGGGCGATCGGCACGTGGATCTGGTCGCAGGGCCAGAGGCGTTCAAAACCGAGCTCAAGCGGGCCTTCCCCGGCGAGGAACAGGCCATCGACACCTACCTCGATTACCTGCGCCAGGTGGCCAAGGCGATGCCGGGGCTGGTGCTTGGCAAGGTGCTGCCGGACATCGCCGCCGGGCCGCTGCGCAAATTAGTGAACCGCAGAGCGCCGGCGTTCCTCAACAAACCCACCCGAGAGGTGCTGGAAAGCCTCACCGGCAATCAGGAGCTTATCGCGGTACTGACTGGGCAATGGGGCGACAACGGCCTGCCACCGGCGGAATCCAGCTTTATCATCCACGCGCTGATCGCCCGTCACTACCTTTATGGCGGTTACTATCCGATCGGCGGCGCGTCGGAAATTGCCAAGACCATCATCCCGGTCATCCAGCACAGTGGTGGCGAGGTCTTCACCTACGCCGATGTCACGGAAATCCTGATCGAGAAGGGCAAAGCGGTGGGCGTTCGCATGGCCGACGGCGCGGACGTGCGGGCGCCGCTGGTGATCAGCAACGCCGGCGTATTCAATACCTTCGACAAGCTGCTGCCGGAGTCGGCACCGCACCGGGACTATTACCAGCAGAAACTGCAGACCGTCGAACGCTCAATGGCCAGCAACTGCCTGTACATCGGCCTGCAGGACACCGCCGAAAACCTCGGTCTGCCCAAGACCAACTACTGGATCTACCCCGGCCCGGATTACGAGAAGCACGTGCGCGATTTCCTGGCGGACCCGGAGCAGACCGACATTCCACTGACCTACATTTCCTTCCCGTCGGCCAAAGACCCCTCGTTCGCCGAACGTTATCCGGGCCGGGCCACCATCGAGATCGTCGCCCCCGGTCCCTACGACTGGTACGCAGACTGGGCCGACAAGCCCTGGGGCAAACGGGGCGAGGAGTACGAAGCCAAGAAAGAAGAATACGCCCAACGCCTGCTCGCCAAGCTGTACGAAAAATTCCCCCACCTGGAGGGCAAGGTGGACTACTACGAGCTGTCCACGCCCTTATCCACCGACTATTTCTGCCGCTACAGCAAAGGCGAGATCTACGGCCTGGATCACACCCCGGAACGCTTCGAGCAGGACTGGCTGAAACCGAAAACCCGCATTCCCGGCCTGTACCTGACCGGTCAGGACGTGATGACCTGCGGCGTGGTAGGCGCGATGATCGGCGGCCTGCTGACCACCGTTGCGGTCAGTGGCCTGAAGGGCCTGCCGCTGGCCAAGAAAATGTTTGTCGGCTGACATGCACCTTCCGTTCTGGCTGGTTACCGCAGCCCTGGCCCCACTGCTGGTGTATCAGGGCAAACGCACCCGACAACGGACACCAAGGCTGCCGGAAGCCTCCGGGCGCCCGTTCGGCCAGTACGGCGAGGGCGAGCCCGCCTACCGGGTACTGGTGGTGGGCGAATCCACCGCCGCCGGTGTCGGTGTCGAGAGCCACGACCAGGGGCTGGCCAGTGAACTGGCCCGCCAGCTCCACCACCGGGATCAGCGCCCGGTGGCCTGGCACACCTTCGGCATCAACGGCGCCACCCTGGCCCAGCTCACCCAGGAGCTGGCCAGCGCCGCCCTGCCCCCGGCGGATCTGGTGCTGCTGAGCATGGGCGTCAACGACACCACGGCGCTGACCTCCCGGGCCCGGTTCCGGCAACAGCTGATCGATCTTCGGCGCCTACTGCAGAGCCGGTGCCCATCGCTGCAACACGCCCCGCTGTATCTGTTGCGAGTGCCGCCGATGGAACACTTCACCGCCCTGCCCTCGCCCCTGCGCCACGTCATGGGATGGCGGGCGCGGCAGCTGGATGCGCTGTACCAGGAGCTCGCTCGGCGCTATGCTGGCGACTTTGTTCATGTCAGCTACCCGGTGATCACCGATCCGGGCCTGCTGGCCCGTGACGGTTACCACCCCAGCCGCCGGGGCTACCAGACGATGGTCAGCTCACTGTTGGAAAGCGGCCAGTTCGGAGCGTAAGACAGCGATGAAGTTCACCCTCGATTTTCTTGAGGTTCTGATGACGGGCCTGTGGCTCACCCTGCCCGTATTGGTCTTTTTTGCCGTCGCGGTCTTCGCGCTTGGCCAGGTGGTGGGTCGTCTGGAAAAGTGGACGGTGTTCGATGCCTGGTACTGGTCGTTTATCACCGCCTTCACGGTGGGTTATGGCGACATTCGGCCGGTGCGCCGGAGCGCCCGGATCATCGCCATTGTCATCGCGATGCTGGGGATCATGTTTACCGGGATTGTGGTTGCCATCACGGTGCAGGCGGCGTCCTCGGCGTTTCAGAAGAACGTCGATGTCAAAGCCCTTGTTGAGGCCCGTGCACAGGCAACCGGCCCCCGGGTTGCGCCGAAGTCGGCGCGCCCGGGTGCCCTCTCAGCAGACCTCGTTCAGCCGGTTTCCGCCGGTGAACGCCGGTCTCTCAGGGTCTGAATCCACTTATAGAAAATGGGCACCAGCAAGGTGCCGAGAATCGTTGCCATCACCATGCCACTGAGCACCGTGATACCGAGGCTGACCCGGCTGGCGGCGCCTGCACCACTGGCGAACACCAGCGGCAGAACCCCGAGCACGAACGACAGCGCCGTCATCAACACCGCCCGGAACCGCATGACCGCGGCTTTCTTGGCGGCCTCTTCGGCACTGAGCCCGCCCTGGCGCAGCTGCATGGCAAACTCCACGATCAGAATCGCGGTTTTGGTCGACAACCCGATCAGCAGCACCAGCCCCACCTGCGCGTAGATATCGCTCGCCAGCCCGGTGAGCCAGAGTCCGCCCATGGCACCAAACATCGCCATGGGCACGGCGCCAATAACCGCCACCGGCAGGGTCCAGCTTTCGTACTGGGCCACCAGGAACAGATACACGAACACGATGGCCAGCAGGAAGATGATCGCCGCCAGGTTGCCGGCCTGGATTTCCTGCAGGCTCTGGCCCGCCCAGCTGAACTCGTACCCCTGCGGCAGCCGTTCCGCCAGCTCTTCCATGGCATGGATGGCATCGCCACTGGCAAACCCCGGCGCCGCTTCGCCCGAAATGGTCACCGAACG
>JBPEXU010000215.1:0-2344 GCA_052031225.1 Marinobacter sp.
GGCTGATGAATCCAAGGCCGACGCCGACACGGCACAAAAGACACTTCACTGACCCCTTCGCGGTCAGCTACAGATTGGGTAATTTATATGGCAAACGAACGTCCAAACCAGGGCCCTTCAAAAGGCCAGGGCAACAGCGCAGCCACCTCCGGGCCGGAGCGTGTCCAGAAGTTGCTGGCCAGGGCCGGGGTCGGTTCGCGACGTGAAATCGAAGGCTGGATGGAAGCCGGTCGGCTGACCGTTAACGGTGAGCCGGTCGCACCGGGCCAGAAAGCGACCGTGGCGGACCGCTTCGAGCTTGATGGCAAGCGTCTGGAGGTTGCCAGCGCAGCGGATGTCACCCGTCGGGTGCTTATCTACAACAAACCCGAGGGTGAGATCACCAGCCGCAAAGACCCGGAGGGTAGACCCACCGTCTTCGACCGATTGCCAAGGCTGAAAGACCATCGATGGATCGCCATTGGCCGGCTCGATATCAACACCACCGGGCTGGTGCTGTTTACCACCGACGGCGAACTTGCCAACCGGCTGATGCACCCATCGAACCAGATTGATCGGGAGTACGCCGTCCGGGTCTTTGGTGAAGTGGACGATGCCATGCTGGAGCGCCTGCTGGAAGGGGTGCTGCTCGAAGACGGCATGGCGAAATTTTCCGACATCTCGAGAGCCGGGGGCTCCGGGATGAACCAGTGGTTCCATGTCACGCTGATGGAAGGCCGCAACCGGGAGGTGCGCCGGCTCTGGGAGTCGCAGGGCGTGAAAGTCAGTCGGTTGAAGCGTGTGCGCTATGGGCCGGTGATTCTGCCCAGCCGTCTGACTATGGGGAAATGGGAAGAGCTTGACCAGAAGGCCGTGGATCAGCTGAGCCGGGCGGTGGGGCTGGCGCCGGTGCCGCTACCGGCCAAGACCCCGAACGAGAAAGCGGTGCATGAGCGCCAGCGGCGGAAAGCGCCGTCACGGCCAAGCAATCGGGGCAGCGGCGGTCGCAAGTGGCAGGTCAGCGACTCGGCCCCGTCGAAGAAAACGGGCCGGCGGGCACCAAGCCGCGGGCGCTGAGGTTACACCAGGGCGGAGAAGACCCGGGTCCGGTTGCGTCCTTCGCGCTTGGCCCGGTACAGCGCCTCGTCCGCCCGGGCGAGCCACTGCTCAAGAGACTCCCCCTTGATGTAGGTTGCAACGCCGCAGCTGGTAGTAACGCCGATCTTCTGGCCGGTGTGCTCGACCGTCATGTTTGACATGGCGAGTCGGATTCGGTCGGCCACGTCTTTCGCGGCCTGGGTACCGGTGTGTGGCAGCAGCACGGCGAACTCCTCGCCTCCGAACCGGTAAATGCTGTCCGATGAGCGCAGCGAGCGTTCCAGTACCTCAACGGCCTTCTTCAGAATCTGATCTCCGACCATGTGGCCATGGGTATCGTTGATCGCCTTGAAGTGATCGAGATCGCACAGAATCAGCGAGTGCGTCTCATCGTGCCGGTCGGCCAGCAGGCGGGCACGGTTGAGGGCTTCGTCCATTGCGCGTTTGTTGGGGGCGCCGGTCAGAGCGTCGGTCAGGGCGGTTTGCTCGAGCATGAGGTGCTGGCAAGCGTTGCGCAATGGGCAGATCGCCACCCCGATGAGCATCTCGATTGCCTGAAGCTCGTCTTCGCCGAACCGGTGCCGGCGGTGAAAGGTCAGTGATCCGTAAGAAACGCCTTCCAGTGTCAGGTTGTATTCGGCCCGGTGCGGTCCGCCCATCCCGGTCGAGAACACGAAATCCTGACGGGCAATACGATGGCGGTAGGTCAGGGATTCGAAGGGCACGATGGAGCTGATTTCCTCGCTCAGAATGCCCAGCTGGGTTTCCAGCGACAGGGTGGTCGTCAGTCGGCGCGTGAGCCGGGTCAGCACATCCGGAGCGCTGTTCCAGTCTTGCCACGCTTGTTGCAGGGCGGCCAGCTTGTGAGGCTGGGAGACGGACTTGGTAATGGTCGGTATCTGTTTCACGACGGCTCACTTTGTCGCAGAAGGAGTGGTTTTTCTGAGCCCAAGCAGAGATCGTGCCGATGCTACAAAAAGTAGTAAAAACAAATAGATAAAGCTTCATTTTGTGAGCGCGTGAGCGTCGACTTCCCTGTGTGTCAAAAAACCGGCATAAGGTTGCCGCCGGACGCCACGCGATCGCTGTCAAAATGTCTGACAAGGGGATGGGGCAAGCCCGAGGCTGTGATAAACTCCAGCGCTTACGAATGTCGAGACTGAGGAAGTGAGCGTCTAGGTCTATGAGGTTTCAAGCGCCGGAAAGCCTGTCTGAACAGATCGCCCAGCATCTCGGGCAGCGTATCATCACTCGTGACCTCAAACCC
>JBPEXU010000216.1:0-2476 GCA_052031225.1 Marinobacter sp.
CCGGCAGCGGCGGGCGCCGCTGCCGGTGGGGCCTTACTCGACGGTCAGGCGCTCGGCGTTCTTCGCCACGGTGCGTTCACCAATGCCTTTGACCTGGGCCAGATCGGCGGTGGAGGCAAACGGACCGTTGGCTTCACGGTACTCGACGATGGCCTGGGCTTTGCTCTCACCGATACCTTGCAGGCTGGCGAGGGTGCTGACGTCGGCGGTGTTGATGTTGATGGCCGCTTCCTGAGCGTGACTGAAGCCGGACAGCAGGCTGAACAGCAGAACCAGGGTAGCGATAATTGGGGTATGTTTCATGATGGGTGGTTTCCTGATGTTGGAAAAGGGATTGGGTTGTTATCAGGAAGTCCAGCCGCACGGGCGTAAGTTCTGGGGGGAGGCCAGATGGTCGTGTCCGGAGGGAAAACGAAAAAACGAAAAGCGGCAGCGCGCCGGCGTCAGAGAGTGCACGGAAGAGGACCACAGTCCCTGTGATCCTCGCGTTCCGTGGCTGACCCCCGCCTAATCCATCAGGCTGCGCATCATCCTGAGCGCTTCGTCCTTGCGGCCATCCCTGTAGGCCCTGTCCATCGGGCAACTCCTGGTCCCTGGAGTGTTCGTCCTTGAGCCAACGATCCTTGCTGGCTTGTCATCCCTGACACTGACCATTCTACGCCTGCACCTTTTGGGCAATATCGGACAATGGCCAAGTGTGTTGTAAGAAATTTCTTACATGTTTGTAAGCGAGTTTTGAGGGTTCGAAAATGAACGTGAGTTCAGTATTTATGCGGCTTTCGGGCAAGTTTTTGCTCGGTCATCAGGCCGTCGTGGTAGATCGTGGTGCTTCTGTCGCACCGCACCGGTGCGGACGCACCAAAAGCACGCGGTAAATCCTGGTGCACGTGCCCTGTCGGGCCGGTGCGGCCCCGGTCTGGGGTGTGGGGGATTGTATTAGCTATATGTTTTTAAAGCGAAAAGTTGTGAGTGGAACAACGGGTGCAAAGCCGTGTGTGCGTTTCAAGACGAACGGCATACCCCAACTAAAAAGGACGGACGCACTCATGAACCTGAAAAAACACGTGAAACTGGGCCTCTCCGCGCTGGCGCTTTCCATCTCATTCCATTCGGCGGCGGCCGAAGACCCGATCAAGGTCGGTATTCTCCACTCGCTCTCCGGCACCATGGCGATCAGCGAATCCACCCTGAAAGACACCATGCTGATGCTGATTGAAAAGCAGAACGAAGCCGGCGGCGTGCTCGGCCGTCAGCTCGAGCCGGTGGTGGTGGACCCGGCCTCCAATTGGCCGCTGTTCGCCGAGAAGGCCCGTGAACTGCTGGCTAAGGAAGAAGTGGACGTGATCTTCGGTAACTGGACGTCCGTCTCCCGCAAATCGGTATTGCCGGTGGTCGAGGAACTCAACGGCCTGCTGTTCTACCCGGTGCAGTACGAGGGCGAGGAGTCCTCCGAGAACGTCTTCTACACCGGTGCCGCGCCCAACCAGCAGGCGATTCCGGCGGTCGATTACCTGATGAACGAAGTGGGTGTGGAGCGCTGGGTACTGGCCGGCACCGACTATGTGTACCCGCGCACCACCAACAAGATCCTGGAGACCTACCTCAAGGACAAAGGCGTGTCGCCGAACGACATCATGGTCAATTACACCCCGTTCGGCCATTCCAACTGGCAGTCCATCGTCGCTGACATCAAGAAATTCGGCAGCGCCGGCAAGAAAACCGCTGTGGTGTCCACCATCAACGGCGACGCCAACGTGCCCTTCTACCGCGAACTGGCCAACCAGGGCATCGAGGCCGCCGACATTCCGGTGGTCGCTTTCTCGGTTGGTGAACAGGAACTGTCCGGCATCGACACCGGGCCGTTGGTCGGTCACCTGGCGGCCTGGAACTACTTCATGAGCGTCGACAACGACGCCAACTACGACTTCATCGATGCCTGGGTGGAATTCACCGGCAAGGAAGACGCGGTCACCAACGATCCGATGGAAGCCCACTACATTGGCTTTAACATGTACATCGAGGCGGTCAAGAAAGCCGGTACCACCGAGGTCGATGCGGTCAAGGACGCCATCATCGGCGTCACCGTGCCGAACCTGACCGGTGGCTATGCCACCATGATGCCGAACCACCACATCACCAAGCCGGTGCTGATTGGCGAGATCCAGGACAACGGTCAGTTCTCGGTGGTCTGGGAAACGCCCTCCACCGTGGTGGGCGATGCCTGGTCTGACTTCCTGCCAGGTTCCAAGGACCTGATCAGTGACTGGCGCAAGCCGCTGTTCTGCGGAAACTTCAACGTGGTTTCCGGCACCTGCGGTGGTAAGGCGGAAGTCGCGTCCAACTAAACCCCGACGGCGGTTCCGGGTGGGCGTGGTTACGCCACGCCCGGAGCTGACCCGCAACCCCCATTCTCAAGGACCGGATCACCATGAGCATCCTCCGATCGCTCAGTCAGCTTGTGCTTGTCTGTTGCCTG
>JBPEXU010000217.1:0-11743 GCA_052031225.1 Marinobacter sp.
CCAGGCGGTCCAGGTTGTCCTGAATCCGTGGCAGCCGCTCGGCCGATTCGTCGATGGCCACCACCTCGGCCAGGTCCGGGCAGGCTTCCAGAATGGCGCAGGTCTTGCCGCCCGGGGCGGCGCAGGCATCCAGCACCCGCTGGCCCGGGGCCAGGTCCAGCAGCGTGGTGCACAGTTGCGCGGCTTCGTCCTGCACGCTGACGGCGCCATCGGCAAACCACGGCAGCCGGTCCACCGGTACCGGCTGGCGAAGTTGCACGCCGTGCGGGGCAAACCGGGTGGGTGCGGCGTCAATGCCGGCCTCCGCCAGCGCCGCCAGGTAGCGGTCCCGGCGGAAGCGGCGGGCGTTGACCCGCAGCGTCATCGGCGCCTGGGTGTTGTTGGCGGCGAGGATGGCCTGCCACTGCGCCGGCCAGTTGTGGCGCAGTTTCTCCAGCATCCACTGGGGATGGCTGAAGCGGGCGCAGTCGGTGTCGGGCTCGGGGGCGCCGGTGCGCTCGGCGGCCCGCAGAACGCCGTTGACCAGTCCGGTCAGGTGCGGCTTGGCCAGTGCCCGGCAGGCTTCGACCGATTCGTTCAGCACGGCGTAGGTGGCCTGCTCGCTGAACCGGAGCTGGAACAGTGCCACCAGCATCAGATGGTGCACGATCCGGTCCGGGGTGCGCAGCGGTTTCTTCAGGCGTCCCTGCAGTTCCGCGTCCAGGCGGTGGAACCAGCGGCAGGTGCCGTAACAGAGCGCCTGCAATTCGGCCCGTTCGTGGTCGGCGACGCGGTTCAGCGCCGGCGGCAGGCACTGGGACAGGGACTGGCCCTGCTCCACCGCCAGCAGGACACCGGCGGCGACCGCGCGCAGGGGTTGCCGGCTGCTCATCTCAGTTCAGCTCCTGGCCGGGCAGCAGCAACGGCTTGCCGCCGTTGATCAGGTCATTCACGGTCTGGGCCCGGGTGCCGGGCAGCTGCAGGTGAGTGATGCGCAGCACGCCGGAGCCACAGGCCACGTCGATACCGTCGCGCTCCCGGCGCAGCACCGTACCGGGCGGCTGGTCACTGTCCTCAGGGCGTGCTTCGGCCTGGTGCAGCCGGATGCGCTGGCCGTTCAGATCGGTGTAGGTGCCAGGCCAGGGCGTGAAGGCGCGGATCAGTCGCTCGATGGCGGTGGCGTCCTGGCGCCAGTCGATGTGGCCTTCGTCCTTGGACAGCTTGTGGGCGTAGCAGGCCTGGGCGTCGTCTTGCGGCTCAGCATGCAGCTCGCCGTTTTCGAGCCGTTGCAGAGCCTGGACGATGGCTGCGCCGCCGAGTTCCGCCAGGCGGTCGTGCAGGCTGCCACCGGTGTCGTCGGCGCGGATGGGCGTCGGGCAGGTAAGCAGCATGTCGCCGGTATCGAGGCCTTCGTCCATCTGCATGATGGTGATGCCGGTTTCCTGGTCGCCGGCGGCAATCGCGCGCTGGATCGGAGCGGCGCCGCGCCAGCGCGGCAGCAGTGAGGCATGAATGTTCAGGCAGCCATGGCGGGGGATTTCCAGCACCGCCTTGGGCAGAATCAGGCCGTAGGCGGCAACAATCATGGCATCGGGGTTCAGGTCGGCGAGTTCCTGTTGGGCTTCGGCGCTTTTCAGGCTCTCGGGCTGGAACACCGGCAGGCCGGCGTCCAGTGCCAGCTGCTTGACCGGGCTGGGCATCAGCTTTCGGCCCCGGCCGGCGGGCCGGTCGGGCTGGGTGTACACGCCAACGAGGGTGTGCGGGGTGCCAAGCAGGGCGTTGAGGGCGGTCGCGGCGAAGTCCGGGGTGCCGGCAAATACAAGTCTCACGGTCGGGTGTCTCTGTTTCCTGCGAATACGAAAAGACCGGGCCAACGCCCGGTCCGTGAATCCTTGCCTGGTGAGTCAGCCTGGCGTTGGCATCAGGCGCTCTTGCGGTGCAGTTTTTCCAGTTTCTTCTTGATCCGGTTACGCTTCAGAGCGCTCAGGTAATCGACAAACAGTTTGCCGTTGAGGTGGTCCATCTCGTGCTGGATGCAGACCGCCAGCAACCCCCGCGCTTCCAGCTCAAAGGGCTTGCCATCCCGATCCAGCGCCCGGATGCGGCAGTGCTCAATGCGCTCGACGTCTTCGTAAAAGCCGGGCACCGACAGACAGCCTTCCTGCATCGTCTCGGGTTCACCATCGAGGATTTCCACCTCCGGGTTGATGAACACCCGAGGCTCGCTTTTGTCCTCGGACAGGTCCATCACGATGATCTGCTTGTGGACGTTAACCTGGGTTGCCGCCAGACCAATGCCGGGCGCATCGTACATGGTCTCGAACATGTCGTCGATCAGCTTGCGGATGTCATCCGTCACCTCTTCGACCGGCTTGGCGATGGTGCGGAGGCGGGGATCCGGATATTCGAGAATGTCTAGTATCATAACGCTCGCGATTCTGGTCTGTGTGTTCGGTTTCCGGGCGCACGGTCGCCCTTTAACTTTTGTAACCGTGTGATGGCAGTCTCTGAAATGCGACCACCGTCTGCGCAATCTTCATCCAACGACCGCGATAATTCGGGGAAAAGCCCCGGTTTCAACGGCTCGCGCAGTGATCGGCCTGACTGCCGCCATTATCCACCAATTCGTTGATTGAGTACAAACTGATCAGTTGATAGGGAAAAACTTTCACCGGCGGCATAGAATCCACTGGAAGAACAAAAGATAACATCACAATTTCCGAGACTTCTTCTATAGTATCAGGAATAACAACGTAATAAGCTGCAAGCATCAGGCTGCATCCCAACAGAATGCAAAGCATCAAGGCACGCGATCAAGGACTTACACAATGAGGAAACTGCTGTTCGCTCTGACAGCCACTGCGCTGCTGTTCACCTCCTGGGCCCAGGCGCAACCGGAGCTGCGGTCCGACCATCCTGAGCGTTACACCGTGGTGAAGGGCGATACGCTCTGGGACATTTCGGCGCGCTTTCTGAACAACCCCTGGTACTGGCCGGAAATCTGGCACGTGAATCCGCAGGTGGCGAACCCGCATCTGATTTACCCGGGCGATCGCCTGGCCCTGGTGTACATTGACGGCCAGCCGCGGATCACCAAAGTCGCCACCGGCGATGTGGTGAAACTGTCGCCGAAGGTGCGCTCCGAGCCGATCGATACTCCGATTCCGGCCATCCCCCTGGATGCCATCAGCAGTTTCCTGACCGATACCCGCATCGTCACGCCCGAAGAACTCAACGGCGCGCCTTACGTGCTGGAGGGTGAGGACGGCCGGATCATCACCGGTGCCGGCGACCGCATCTACGCCCGCGGCGAGAAGCCGGCGGACAAGGTTGGCATTTTCCGCCGCACCAAAGAATTCCGTGATCCCGACACCGGCGAATTCCTGGGTCTGGAAGCCCGCAGCATCGGCGCCGGCGACGTTACCGCCGAAAACGGCGACGTACTGACCCTGGCGCTGACCAAGTCCAACCAGGAGGTTCGCATCGGTGACCGCCTGCTGGCCAGCGTTGACCGTCCGATCGCCACCAGCTTCGTGCCGAGCGCGCCGGATGAGGACGTCGAGGGCCAGATGATTGCGGTCGACGGCGGGGTCAGCCAGATTGGCCAGTTCAATGTGGTCGCCATCAACCGTGGTCAGCGGGAAGGTCTGAAAGCCGGCAACGTGATGGCGGTGCTCAAGAGTGGCAACATGGTGCGCGATCCGGTCACCGGTGAGACCATCGAGCTGCCGTCCGAGCGCGCCGGTCTGCTGATGGTGTTCCAGGTCTATGAAAAGATGAGCTATGGTCTGATCCTGCAGGCGACCCGTCCGCTGTCGGTGGGCGACAAGGTCACCAACCCCTGACGCCTTGGGCGTGAGACCGAGATAGATAATGGCCGGGCGGGATTGCCCGGCCTTTTTTGTTTTCAAGGAAGAACACGATGGACGATTTCCCTGTCGGGGCGACCGCAACCGCCCCACCGATTCCCGCCGAGGCCGAACCTGCACTGCCCTGGCTGGCGCTGGCCAGTTTGCCCCGGTTCTCGCCGCGCCAGCGTCAGGCGGTGCTGGACCACACCGCCGCCGCCACCGATCTGTTGACGATGACCCCGGCCACGCTCAAGGCCATGGGCTTGAGGGCGGAAACCATAGCCGCCGTCAGGGCCTGGCAGACGTCGGATCACGATCACCCTCTGTGGCAGCGGCTGACCCGGATTCTGGCCGACTGCCGCGATCATGGCGTGGGCGTCGTCAGCTGGGGCGATGCCGCCTATCCGGAGGCGTTACGCCATATCCATCAGCCGCCGCTGGTGCTCTACACCCTGGGCGATCCGGCCTTGCTCGGCCGCGATCAGATTGGCGTGGTGGGCAGCCGCAAAGCGACACCGGCGGGCCTGGATCATGCCCGTCGGTTTGCGACTGAACTCAGCCAGCGCGGACTGATGGTGACCAGTGGCCTGGCGCTGGGGATTGACGGTGCCGCCCATGCCGGCGCGCTGGATGCCGATCAGCCCACGGTCGCGGTTATCGGTTGTGGCCTGGATCGACTCTATCCGGCCCGGCATCGGGCGCTGGCGCAGCGGATCGCCCGGCACGGCCTGATCGTCTCGGAGTACCCGCCGGGCACCCCGGCCCGGGCGCCCCACTTCCCGCAGCGAAACCGGATCATCAGCGGTTTGTCGCGCGGTATTCTGGTGGTGGAAGCCGGGCTCAACAGCGGCTCGCTGATCACGGCCAGACTGGCGCTGGAACAGGGCCGGGAGGTCTTTGCCATCCCCGGCTCGATCCACAGCCCGGTCGCCCGCGGCTGCCATCAGCTGATCAAGCAGGGCGCCCGGCTGGTGGAAACCGTGGACGACATTCTGGAGGAGCTGGGCACCTGGTGGACCCTGCAGCCGAAGGGTGACTCGCCGGCGCCGGCCGGGCCGGATCTGACGGGCCTGGCGGCACGTGAAATCGCGGTGCTGGAGGCTTTAGGGTATGATCCGCTGTCTACCGATACACTGGTTCAGAGTACCGGCCTGCCGGCGGATCAGCTGATGCAGTCGTTGCTTCTGCTGGAACTGGAAGGGCTGGTGTGCCCCACCCCGGGGGGCTTCGTCCGCAAGGCCTGAACCGGTGTGCCCGATGATCCGATCTGGACCGGCGAATGTTGTCCGCCGGCACTGGCTTCGCGAGGAGAATGCATGTCACAGCAACCGGACTTTCAGGCCGTCAAAGACTATCTGTTGGCGCTTCAGGAACGCATCTGCCAGCGGCTGGAGGCGGTCGACGGTGGCGCCTGCTTTGAGCGCGACGCTTGGGAGCGTGAGGAAGGTGGCGGTGGCATCAGCCGGGTGATCAGCGACGGCGCGGTGTTCGAAAAGGGCGGGGTAAACTTTTCCCATGTGATGGGCGCCACCATGCCGGCATCGGCGACCGCCCACCGGCCGCAACTGGCGGGTGCCCCCTGGCAGGCCATGGGCGTGTCCCTGGTCATTCACCCCAGGAATCCGTATGTGCCGACGTCCCACGCCAACGTCCGATTTTTCATGGCGACACCCCAGAGCGGGGAGCCGGTGTACTGGTTTGGTGGTGGCTACGATCTGACCCCGTACTACGGTTTCGAGGAAGACTGCGTGCACTGGCACCGGGTTGCCCGGTCGGCCTGCGAACCGTTCGGTGAGGACACCTACCAACGCTTCAAAACCTGGTGCGACGACTACTTTTACCTGAAACACCGGGGCGAACCGCGCGGCGTCGGCGGCCTGTTCTTTGACGACCACAACACCGGCGATTTCGAGCGCGACTTTGCGCTCATGCGGGCGGTGGGCGACAGTTACATTGAGGCCTACGAGCCCATTGTCCAGCGTCGCAAGGATTGCGCCTACGGTGAGCGGGAGCGGGAATTCCAGCTATACCGTCGTGGCCGTTACGTCGAATTCAACCTGGTCTACGACCGGGGCACCCTGTTTGGCCTGCAGTCCGGTGGCCGCACCGAGTCGATCCTGATGTCGCTGCCGCCGCTGGTGCGCTGGGACTACAACCGGGTGCCAGAACCGGGGACAGAGGAAGCCCGGCTGACCGAGTATTTTCTGACCGGTCGGGACTGGTTGGGAGAGCAACCATGAACAACGATCTGTATGCGGTGATCGGACATCCGATCAGCCACAGCAAATCGCCGCGCATCCACAGCCTGTTTGCCCAGCAGACCGGCGAAGCGTTGGAATACACCGCCATTCAGGCACCGCTGGATGGCTTTGCCGAAACCGTCCGGCAGTTTTTCGAGCGTGGCGGCAAGGGCCTGAACGTGACCGTGCCGTTCAAGGAACAGGCCTGGCAACTGGCCCGCTGGCGTTCCGAGCGAGCCGAGAAGGCCGGGGCCGCCAATACCCTGTATTGCGATCAGGACGGTGCCCTGATGGCCGACAACACCGATGGCTTTGGCCTGGTCCGGGACCTTACCGTCAACTGTGGCGTTGACCTCGCCGATGCTCGCATTCTGATTTTGGGTGCCGGTGGCGCCGTGCGGGGCGTGCTCGGGCCAGTGCTGGCTCAGGGGCCTGCGGCGGTGACCCTTGCCAACCGCACCGTTGCCAAAGCCCAAGCGCTGGTGGACCTGTTCCGGGACGAGGCCGGCCAGACAGTGCTGGAAGCCTGCGGTTTCGAGCAGCCGGCGCAGCCGTTTGATGTCATCATCAACGGCACCAGCGCCAGCCTGCAGGGCGATCTGCCACCGCTGGCGCCAAGTGTGATCGGTGCCGACACCGTGGTGTACGACATGATGTATTCTCAGCAGACCACCACCTTCAACCAGTGGGCGCTCGATCAGGGTGCCGTTCGGGTGTTTGATGGTCTGGGGATGCTGGTGGAGCAGGCGGCGGAGGCGTTCCGGGTCTGGCGTGGCGTGCGACCGGATACCGCGCCGGTGATGGCGGCGCTGCGCAACGACTGAGACGCGGCCTCGCCGTTGGGCTATGCTCAGGGTCATTGTTGTCTAAGGGCTCGCTATGGATATTCTCACCCTCGTAGGACTCGTTGCTGGCGTGCTGATCGTGGTGCTCGCCATGCTGGCGAACGCCTCGGTGCTCACCTTCCTGAATCTGCCCGGGCTGGCGATTGTGCTGGGCGGAACCTTTGCCGTCACCCTGGTCAAATTCCGCATGCCGTCGGTGGCCAGCGCCTTCCGACTGGCGTTCAAGGCGGCCTTTACCGACCGGGTGGAAAGTCCGGCTGAGTTGATCCGGGAGGTGCGCCAGCTGGCGCATGTGGTGCGCAAGGACGGCATCCTCGGTCTGGAAAACCACGTCACCCAGAACGAATTCCTGCGCAAGGCAATCAATCTGTGTGTCGACGGCCATCCCCCGGAGCTGGTCGAGGAAGCGCTGGCCCAGGAAACCCAACAGACTGCCGAACGATACGATGTGGCTGAGCGGGTGTTCCGGGGCATTGGTGAGTCCGCCCCGGCCATCGGTATGCTGGGCACCCTGGTGGGGTTGGTGCAGATGCTGAACACCCTCGACGACCCGTCCTCCATTGGCCCGGCCATGGCCATTGCCCTGCTCACCACCCTGTACGGCGCCTTCCTGGCCCAACTGATTGCCCTGCCCCTGGCCGACAAACTCCAGCTCAAGGCGGAAGACGAAGCCCGCAACCAGATCCTGATCACCACCTCGATCAAGAACATCATGCGTGGCGAGAATCCCCGGGTGATGACCGAGCTGCTGTCCTCGTTCGTCACCCCGGAACAGCGAACCCAACTGACCCAGGAACGGGAGGCTTAACGTCTTGCCGGCGGTCCGTCAGCAACGCAAACCCAGGCCCAAGAACCAATCGCCCGCCTGGATTGTGACCTTTGCCGATCTGGCGACCCTGCTGCTGACCTTTTTCATTTTGCTGCTGTCGTTCGCGGAAATGGACATCGAGAAATACCGGGCCATGGCCAACTCCATGGCGCTGGCGTTCGGCTCCAGCAATGTGCTGGCCGAGGACGTGGGGGGCTCCCCGATTACCCTGGTGGAGTCCGATACCGTATCCCTGCCGGAACCGACCGAGGCGCTGGAAGTGGAGCCCCAGTTCATTGATGAACGCGCCGAAGGCAGCGCGCCAACGCAGATTCCGGCCGGCATTCTGGATCTTACCAGCCGGTTAATCCGGGAGCTGGAGCCGGAGGTGGCGTCCGATACCCTGAGCATCAACTACGACCAGCAGCAGGTGGTGCTGCGGTTTTCCGAGGAAGCCACGTTCCGTTCCGGTGAGGCCGCGATCAAACCGGAAATGATCCCGATCATCGAGCGGGTGGTGACGGTGCTGTCCGGCTGCATGGGCGATGTGCTGGTGTCCGGCCATACCGACGACCGGCCGATTGCCAGCCAACGCTACCGCTCCAACTGGGATCTGTCGGCGGCCCGGGCGGTGTCGGTGGTGCACGAACTGGTGCTGAACCGGCAGGTGCCGGCGGAGCGGGTCATCGCTGCCGGGCGCGCGGAAACCAATCCCCTGGTGGCCAACGACAGCCCGGAAAACCGGGCTCTGAACCGGCGGGTGGAAATCGCCATCCGCAACCCCGAGTGCGACGACAGCGTCGACCCGGATGATCTGCCGGTGGAAATCCTGCCCTGAGCCTTATTACCCGCGCTTCGGTGCTCATGCACAATCCAACTATCTGCCCTGCTTTCAGCACCTTATACTAGGCCCCCTGTTTTCAATTCTGTATTGCACGAGAGACCATCATGAGCGGACCGGACAAACCCAAAGTCATTGGCGAAGAGTGGAGTGATGAGCGGGTCAGAAGTTACCTCGATGTCCAGCCCTACGACACGGGCGTGAACCCCGACTATCATGCGCTGCTGACCGCCTACCGGGCGATGCGGGCGGGCGACTTTGAGCGCTTTATCGGCTTCTTTGTCGACGCCGGTCGCGATCTGAACGCCGAAAACGACGACGGCGAAACCATTCTGGATCACATCTCCCGTCATCGCCGCAGCGTGGATTACGCTCGGGCGCTGGAGGCCGCAGGGGCAAAAAGAAAGGCAGTGACCGGCGGGTAACACCGGTCTACTGCCTCTGGCTGAGAGCGAAGGCCGGTTGCCGGAGGTTCGGTCAGTGAACCTCCACCTCAATGGCTTTCGGCTCTTTCGGTTCGGCCTTCTGGATGGTCAGGGTCAGCAGGCCATCCTTGAACTTGGCGCTGACGCTGTTTTCATCCACGTTGTCGGGCAGGGTAAAGCGCCGCAGGAAGCTGCCATACACCCGCTCAATGCGGTGGTGCTTCCGGTCTTTGGATTCCTCTTCGCTCTTGCGTTCACCCTGAATGGTCAGAACGCCATCGTGGACGGTGACCTTGACGTCGTCCTTGGCCATGCCCGGCAGTTCGGCTTCGACCAGAAACGCCTCCGGGGTCTCCTTGATGTCCACCGCCGGTGCCCAGTCGCTGCGACTGAACAGATCCCGGCCTTCGCGCTCAACGGGGCGGGACAGGCCGAACATCCGGTTGTAGCGGTTCATCATTTCTTCAAATTCACTGATGGGATTCCAGCGTGCCAGGTTGCTCATAGGAACTCCTCCTCGTATCGAAAACGAATCTGAACACAATCGACTCAGCTTCGTTCCCGGAACAGCTCCCGCCGGTGGCGCCAACCGACTGGTTATCCGTGAACTTCTGCTATTTCCGAATGTAGGAACGGCGGACGCGATTTCAAGGGTCGGTTGATCAAAAAACAACCGTGGTCAGCTGCCCTGCTCGTGTCGATACGAATCCTTCAGTTTCACGTAGTTGGCGGCGGTGTAGGTAAAATAACCGCGCTCCTGGTCGGTCAGCGGGCGGGCCTTACGGGCAGGAGAGCCGACGTACAGGTGGCCGGATGCCAGCGTCTTGCCGGGGGGGACCAGGCAGCCGGCGGCGACGATCACTTCGTCTTCCACCACCGCACCGTCCATGATGATGCAGCCCATCCCGACCAGCACCCGGCTGCCGATGGTGCATCCGTGCAGCAGCGCCTTGTGGCCGACGGTGACGTCGTCACCGAGCGTCAGTGGATGGCCGCCGGGGTTGTAGTCACTGGCGTGGGTGATGTGCAGTACGGAACCGTCCTGAATACTGCAACGATCGCCGATGCGGATGCGGTGCATGTCGCCCCGCACCACCGCCATTGGCCAGATCGAACAGTCGTCGCCGGTGACGACATCACCGATCACCACCGCGCTTGGATCAACCCAGGTCCGATCACCAAATTGTGGTGTCTTACCCTTGTGAGAGCGTACATTCGTCACGACTTTAGTCCCATCGTTACATGCAATAAATTTGTAAGTGCTTGAATCAACTGAATAGACCTCCAGTTACACTTTTCCAATTTTCAATCTGTTCATGCCACCAAATTGCGACCGCAGTGGCCGGGGATCGCCACCCGAGTTAGGCCCTTTCTGGTCGCAAAGCGAACATTCGAAACAAAGCACGCCATTACGTTTTCTGAGACCCGTTAGTGAATGTCGTTCTCCTCTGACCACACCCTCAACTCGTCGAGAATCTTCAATGCACTACGACCAAAGTCCGTAAGCTCGTAGGTCACCGCCACTGGCCGGTCGTTGATCACTGTCCGCACCACCATCTGTCGGGCTTCCAGCTCCTTCAGCCGTTGATCAATCATTTTCTTGCTGGCGCCGCCCAGCATTCGAGCCAGATCATTGAACCGCACCGGGCCGTCTTTCAGGTGAAAGATAATCGACCCCGTCCACTTGCCTCCAATGATACGCATGCCGCGTTCAATGGCGCAGGGTTCCAGGCAGGCATTGATGGCGGTTTTTCGGCCTCGAGCGTCTGTTTCGACATGACTTCTCATGATCACACCTTCAAAAATCTTAAGGTTACCAAAAGTATACTAATTGATCAGATAATACAGGTAACAATAATATACCTGCAAAGGATAAGTTACTTATTAGCTGACCAAGTCGGAGAATCCTATGAGCAACATTCTCATCATAAATGCGCATCACCACTACCCATTCGCAGAGGGCAAACTCAACGGCACGTTGGTGCAAATGGCTGACGAACTGCTGACCGCCAAGGGCCACCAGACTCGCATCGTGGAAGTGGACAAGGGCTGGGACGTGGACCAGGAACTGGAAAACCATCAGTGGGCAGACATCGTGCTTCTTCAGACCCCAGTCAATTGGATGGGCGTACCCTGGACGTTCAAAAAATACATGGACGAGGTGTACACCGCCGGCATGGGTGGCGCGTTGTGCAATGGTGATGGCCGCACGGAAGACGCGCCCAAAGCAAATTATGGCACCGGCGGCACCTTGGCAGGAAAAAAGTATCTGATTTCGCTGACCTTCAACGCGCCGAAAGAATCCTTCGACGATCCGAACGAATATCTGTTTCAGGGCAAAAGCGTGGATGACCTGCTGTTTCCCATGCACATGAACTTCCGATTCTTTGCTATGGAACCGCTGGAAACCTTTGCCTGCTACGACGTGATGAAAAACCCACAGGTGGAAAACGACTTTCAGCGCTTTTCCCAACACCTCGAAGCCCACATTCCGGGATGAATCAGGAGCCGATGATGTCACTCAAAACACACCCAAGACTGCTGCTGTTAGCAATGCTCCTGTTGGTGACCGGTCTAGTTGCCGCAGAGGGGGAGCCTCATCAGGCTGCCCATATCGCATCGCCGGACTATTACACCGTGCTAAAGGAAAACGATCAGGTTCTGGTGCTGAAAATGGTGCTCGAGCCCGGTGAATCCGACGTCATGCATCGGCACAACGATGAGACCGTGTATTTCCAACAGGGCGGCCAATTG
>JBPEXU010000218.1:0-8911 GCA_052031225.1 Marinobacter sp.
TTTCAGGGTCTGGACCTGGGGTTCGAGAATGCTCAGGACCGAGGACAGGATGTCCCGGAAGTCGGTCAGCGTCTGGGTCCGCTGGATCACCTCCTCCCGGTTTTCGTCCAGCCGCTCCAGCTTCGGGATCACCCGACGGATACCCTCGGTGATGACTTCGTAGGGGTAGTGGTGGTCCTGGATGCTCAGCTTGTTCATTTCCGCCACTTCCTGGCTGAAGATGCTGATGATGTCGTAGAGCATGTCCTTGTGCTGGAGGGTGCTGGCTTCCCAGTATGCGTCGTCGAGCAGCTCCAGCAGGGATTGATATTCGCGCAGGGTATCGGCTACGGTCGCTTCGGTCATGGTGGGCGTGAATGCTCCTGGTGCCTGGACTGAAAAAAGTTGCCGATGGCCGGGCCATCCTATGGCTGTATATGGAACTATAGCAGGGGTTGGTGCGTGTCAGTAGTAATGCCGCAAGCTGGTGCCCAGCCTTGGATTAACAAAAGTGAAACTCTATTCATTTTTATTGCAGGGCAACCCGGAAGCGGGCACACTGACTTAACTGAGAACTGGATTTCTCACGACTCATTGGACGAGGATTCTTATGGACAAGCCTTCCTGCCCCGATCAGCCCTCCAAGCGCAGCGTCAAGCTGGACCAGCACGACAGTGTCCGCCATCACGTCCAGGAACAGGTCCGCTCGGAAGTGGAGCGACTCGAACGCCGCATCGAAACGCTCCGGCTGATGAAATCGCCGCATGCGGAGATCATGCTGTCCACCTACCAGCGTCTGCTGGATCGTAAGAAAGGTTTCCTGCAGAGCTGGCACCTTAAAGACGGAGGTTTTTACTGACGGCGCTCAATATAGTCGGCGTTCCAGCTCACCAGCTCATCACCGGCTTCCTGATTGCCGCAGTACGCCGGGTTCGGCTCGGTGTTGTCCGGGTCGTCCTCGGTGGGGGCGTCAATCGTTGACGGTTCGCCGTTGGAGGCAAAGATCCGCACCCTCCGGGCCGGATAATCCATATCCACCCGCAGGCAATCCGGGCTTTGGTCGTCCAGATCGACACCGTCGTAGCGGTTGAGGGTCAGCACCACCTGTTCGCTGCTCTTGATGAACAACGTGTCCACGTTATCGACGAAATCCTGCCGCAGTTCGATGCTGCCGTGGTTCCGGCTCAGGTAGTCCACCGTGGCGTACTCCGGCGTGTTGTAGCCCAGCTCAACAAAGGCGTTGGCATCGAACCGGCTGCCGGCCAGCAAACTGACCAGTTCCGGCTGGGCGTCCTGATCCGCCTCCGGCACGCTGCGCGCCACGTACTGGATGGTGCGATAGACCTTATCCTCCAGATTGCTGCCGTCCGGGCCTTCGGGCAGGTAGCGCCAGTCCAGTGTCGGGTAGACCCAGAGTTGGTCGTTGACCGGCGCAGCAGCAAGCACCGCCGAGTGATCGGTAAACTGGATCTGAGCGCCGTTGGCGCGGGTGTTGTAATTGCCCGCGACCCCGGCAGCGATGCGCTGGGCGATGTAGCGTTTGCCTTCCTGGAAGTTGGTCACCTCGCCGGAGGCAATGACCTGATTGATCAGATCGAGCGGGTTGCGCACGCGCTCGTAGGCGGAGCCGGAGGCATCGCGGGTGGCGCGGATGAAGACATCGATGTGCGCCCGGATTTCTTCGACGGTGGTTGCGTCTTCCGGGTCCTCATCCACCGGTTCGATGCCGCGGTAGAAGTCCCAGAACCGGGTGTGCTCGAGGTTGTCCGGCGCGCGCTCTGTATTTTCCAGATCGAAGGTGGAAAACGTCAGTGCCACATTGGTGGCAGGGTTGAAGGCGGAGGAGCCGGAGCTTTCCATGCCGCAGCCAGCCAGGCTGGTGGCGGCGCAGGAAACAAGGGCGATGCAGTAATGTCTCATTTCAGAGGGCCCTGAGGTGCGTCGTGGGTGATAAACCGCTAAAGTGGATAACCGCGGGGCCGGATTCTGTCAGGTGTACCTGACCGATGTACCAGTTCGGGAGAATCCCTGCCCCCGGCCCGAGTGCTGACAATAAATCATAATACCGGCATCGACCCTCGCGGAGATCACATTTTGCGGCAACCGCTTCGCTATCCGGCCACCCGCTGGCGCTCTGTGCTCAGGGCGCTGGTGTTGCTGCTTGCGTTGGTGCCGGCGCTGTCCACCGCCCAGGACCGGTGCCGGGCCGGCGTGCTGGTGCTCGAGCCTGCCACCGACAGCGTCCGCGATCCCGGTCATTGCATCTGGTATCTTGAGGATCCTGATCAGAGCCTGACTCTCGACGAGGTCCGGAAGCGCGGCAAAGACGGCCTGATCCGTCACCACGGCGGGGTGCTCAATTTCGGCTACACCGAATCCGCCTACTGGACCCGGCTCGATCTCCGGCCCCAGGGCCAACCGCCCCAGACCGACTGGATTCTGGAGCTGGCGCTGCCGCTGGTGGACGACGTCGCGCTGTATCTGGTGCGCGACGGCCAGGTGGTCACGCGCAAACGCACCGGCTACCGCGAGCACTGGCGCGAGCGCGATCTGGCCGTGCCCAACCCCACCTTCCGGCTGCAGTTGACGCCGGACACCGTCAACTCGGTGTATCTGCGCATCACCAATACCAACACCTTCCGTCTGCCGATCAGCCTGTGGCATCCGGACCGTTACATCGAACGGGTGTCCGTCGACGAGCTGGTCCGGGGCCTGCTGCTGGGCGCGGTGCTGGCCATTCTGGCCTATAACCTGTTCGTGGCGGTGTCGGTGCGCGAGCGCAGCAACGTCTACTACGTCCTGTATCTGGTGATGGCGGCGATCTTCATCGGCACCGAGCAGGTCCATGGGGTGCAGCTGCTGGACAGCCGGCCGGCGTTGCTGAACAAGGACTATCTGCATTTCCAGATTGTCCTGACCTGGTTCTGGGGCCTGCTGATGGCCCGCTCGCTGCTGGAAACCCGGGAACGTTCGGTGGATCTGGATCAGGTCATCCGGTTGTGCCTGTATTCGGTGGTCGCCACCTTTGTGCTCTGTTTCTTCCTGCCCTATCACGTCGCCATGGAATGGATCGTTCTCGGTTCGATTGTCCTGAGCCTGGTGCTGATTGTGGTCAGTTACCTGTCCTGGCGCTACTACAATCCGGCCGCGCGCTCCTATTTCTTTGCCTGGACCCTGGCGCTGATCGGTTTTGGCATCTACGCCCTGACGGTGATGGGGTTCCTGCCGCTGAACACCTTTACCGCCTATTCGCCGCAGTTCGGGCTGACCGCCCAGATCATCCTGTTCTCGTTTGCGCTGGCGGACCGCATCAAGCAGGTGCAGGGCGAGGCGCTGAGCTGGAGTCAGCGGGCGCTCGCCAACCTGCGGCGCTACCAGTCGCTGTTTGATAATGCGGTTGAGGGGGTGTTCCAGATGTCTCTGGACCGCCGGTTTGTGACCGCCAATCCGGCCATGGCCCACATGCTCGGTTACAAGAGCAGCCGGGAGCTGCTGCGGGCGGACCCGGACGTGCTGGACACCTGCATCGCCGATGACCGGCTGCGCCGGCTGGTGATCGAGCAGCTGCAGGCCCGGGGCACCGTGAAAGGCATTGAGGCCCGCTACCTGACCCGCGATGGCGAGGAGCGCTGGGCCACCATTTCGCTGCACACCGCCTACGACGCCGACGGCGAGCCGACGCATCTGGAAGGCACCTGCATCGACGCCACCGAGAGCCACCAGCGCCAGCGGATCGAACGGGAGCGCGAGCAGGAACGGCTGGAGAAAGAACTGGCGCGCAATTCCGCCGAAGCCAAGAGCCAGTTCCTGGCCAACATGAGCCACGAAATCCGCACCCCGCTGGCGGCCATCATCGGCTATGGCGAAACCCTGCTGGACCCGGAGCTGGACGACGACGAAAAGCAACGCAGCGCAGAAACGGTGGTGCGCAGCGGCCGGCACCTGCTGGAGCTGGTCAACGACATCCTGGACCACTCGAAAATCGACGCCAACAAGCTCGACGTGGACGTGGTATCGGTCAATCTGCCGGAGCTGCTGGATGAGGTGCGGGCCTTCTTTGAGCCCCGGGCCCGGGAAAAGGGGCTGGATTTCAGCGTGATCTGCGAATACCCGTTACCGGAGAAGATCCAGACCGATCCGACACGGTTTCGGCAGATCATCATCAATCTGTGCGGAAATGCGCTAAAATTTACCGAAAAAGGGTCGATCTCCCTGGTTGTGCGCTGCGATCGCGACGCCGGCCGGCTGGTTACCCGGGTGGTTGATACCGGCATTGGCATGAAACCGGAACAGCTGACCCGTTTGTTCGATCCGTTTGCCCAGGGCAGCGCGGCGATTTCCCGCCAGTACGGCGGCACTGGCCTCGGGCTGGCGATCTCCCGGCGCCTGGCCCAGCTTCTGGGCGGCGACATCCGGGTCAGCAGCACCTATGGCGAAGGCAGTGAGTTTGAGGTGGCGATCGACACAGGTCCGCTGGACAGTGTGCATTTCCTGCGCGATGCCTCGGAGCTGAGTCAGCGTCGCCGGACCCTTCCGATGGTGGTCGCGCCCAAGCTCTCTGGCCGCATCCTGTGTGCCGAGGACAACGAGGTCAATCGTCGGCTGGTGTCGCTGCTGGTGGCCAAAACCGGGGCTGAGCTGGTGCATGTCGGTAACGGTGCCGAGGCCCTCGAGCTGGCCATCCGCGAGCCTTTCGATCTGATCCTGATGGACATCCAGATGCCGGTCATGAACGGCCGGGATGCCACCGCAGCGTTGCGGGAGGCGGGCGTGAACACGCCGGTAATCGCGCTGACGGCGAACGTGATGACCGAGGACATCGCCGACTATCGGCTCGCCGGTTGCAACGAGCACCTGGCCAAACCGATCGACAAGCAACGCTTTTACGAGGTCCTGGCCCGCTACCTGACGGTACAGTCCGCCGACCCCTCGCCGGTGCCCGTGCCCGGGTTCGAGGGCCGGGTGCTGGTGGCTGAGGATAACGCCGATAACCGCAAGCTGGTGGAGCGGATGCTGAGCCGGCTGGGGCTGGAGGTGGTCACGGTCAGCGGTGGCGATGAAGCGGTGCGCACGGCACTGTCGGAGTCGGTACAGCTGGTGCTGATGGACCGCCATATGCCCGGTCTGGATGGCGTGGCGGCGACCCGGCTGCTGCGCCAGGCCGGGTTTCGGCGCCCCATCCTTGCCTTCACGGCCGGCGATCAGCAGGAAATCGATGCGCTGCTGGAGGCCGGCTGTGATGGCGTACTGAACAAGCCCATCGACGAAGGGCATCTGAACGCCGTGTTGTCCCGGTATCTGACCAGCGACCGACCGGCCGTGGAGAGCCTCGACAGCCAGGAAGAAATTGACGAACTGGTGAGCCGGTTCCTGGACAGCCTGGGCCAGCGCCAGCGCGATATGAACCGTGCTCTGGAACAGCGGGATCGGGATACCTTGCGGGTGGAAGCCCACCAGATCAAAGGCACGGCCGGGGCCATGGGCTATCCGGCGATGACCCGTCAGGCCGGTGCGCTGGAGGCGCTGGTAAGGAACGAGGTCTCCGACTGGGCACCGGTTCGCAGCCAACTGGCGGTACTGAATGAGATGATTGACCGTGCGCTGACCGCCTCCGAGCGCTCGCCCGGAACGCCTACTGAAAACGCAGACAGGTAATGCCATGACAGAGACAGCCAACCGCAGTGAACACCATTCCCTGAGCATGATGTACGGGACCTACGCCGACATCCTGTTCGTTCTGTTCCCGTTTGTGGTCATTGGCATGCAGCGGCTCTGGGATGGCCAGCTGTACGACACCCTGATGCAGCCGGATCTCAGTATCGCCGCCGCCATCCTGGCCGGACTGGCGATTGGTAAATTCGTGCTGGGATTGGTCAGTAATCGTGACCTGGGGCGTTACAAGGAACGGATCGTGTTTTTCATCGCCCTGACCCTGTTTCTGGTGTTGGGGCCCTCGATCATCCTGATGCTGAGCATCACCGGCAATACCGAGGTGCCAGGGTTTGTGGCGTTTGTGCAGCCGGTGTTGCTGATCATCGCGGTGTCGCTCTACAGCACGGCGGTCAGCATCAGCAATATCCTCACCGGTTTTGGTGCCGGCGATGGCATGGAGGTTGACGCGGGACGGCGAACCGACGAAGGTGAAGACAGTGCCGGCATGCGACCGCGCCCGGCACCGCTGGATTTGCCCCGGCGCACCGGGAACGGTCCGGGATGAGGTGGCCCGGACGTACGCTGGATGGTATTGGCTGGAATGACTGGAGATTGAGTAATGACGGATCTGAAGGTATTGGTGGTGGAAGATGAACCGCTGATGCGGGAGCGCCTGGTCGACATGCTCTACAACGCGGGTGCTTCGGCGGTGTCAGAAGCGGCCGATGCTGCTTCGGCGCGGGAGCTGTTCGGGAGCGGCGAGTATCAGATCATTCTGCTGGATCTCGGGCTGCCGGATGGTGATGGCCACGAACTGATGCTTGAATTCAAGCGCCAGCGGGAGGAGCAGCACATTGTCCTGGTGACCGCCGACGATTCGATCGACAGCATTCAGCGCGCGATCAGCGCGGGCGCCAACGGCTATGTGGTCAAGCCTTACTCGCAGGAAAAAATTCACGATGTGGTGAACAACTACGCCATGGTGCACGGTGGCGACATGGCAATGATTAACGGGCTGAACCGTCACCACTGACCGGATCAGCCCCGAGCATGCGTGCGCAGCCTGGTCAGGCAACCTGACGGGCAATCCAGGAGTTGTAGCGCGTTGCCAGGGCCCGGACGTAGCGGGCTTCGGCGCCGTCGAGATTGACCAGAACCCCCTTGAAAATCCAGCCGCGCTCGTAGAGCCCCAGCACCCGCTGCTCGTCGTCCAGGTTGACGCGCTGATTCAGTTTTTTGCAGATCGCATCCAGCAGCGGCAGCTGTTCCGGACGCTTGATCGGGCCCTGGCGATTTGCCATCGGCTGGTTAGCTGCGCGAGTTGTTGGCTGTCTTCTCATGATGTTCTCCTTGTCGTTTTGCGGCTGCAAAAGCAAAAACCCCGGAGCGGAGAGCAACCGGGGTTTGGCGGAGAAGCTGGCCCGGTCGCTGCGAAGGCTCCCGGGACTGACCGAAAGCCGTTAGATGTCTTTCACCATGGCGCGCGCAGACTGCCCTGCGTGGCAACCCGCAACGGTGTTCAGTGCAATGTGTCGGATCATCGTAGTCATACCGGCTCAGTGATTTCGGTTCAGCAGTCAGTGTATCGGCTATTGGGCCGTTTGCAAGCGCTTGCGGCCTTCGGCAAACCCGTACAGACAGAGTCCGGCTCCGGGCTGATAATTCCGCGTGTCACGTGTTTTTACGTTGTGCAATCCGCGATCCCTGCTGCGCAGGGTATCTATGGATCTCTCCTTTCTACGCAGCCGCCTTGGCTGCGTTTTTTTTGCCGTCTCGGAAACTTCGTAGCCACTAGTTCGTACAGATTTCTGGCGCCGATTCGCCAATAATTCGTACCGTCCAATGACGCACGGCGTCAATGAATGTACTTCCGCACAGAGGTTGAAACCGAAGAAAATGCCCGACGAACCCGGATCTGCCAGAAACAAGTTCCGTTCCGATTTTATCGTAGAAATTGCACTGGTCGCCGCGCTGGCGGTGTATCTGGTGCTGGCCCAGGGAAAGGTGGTGGGCGATGACCTGACCTTTACCGTGGCCGGAGCCAGCCTGATGGCGCTGGCAACCTACTGGACGCTGCACACCCTGAAAGACGGCCTGCAGGTTATTGCACTGCGGCTTCGCCCTGGCAAATAATCCGCTCCCAGGTCTTGTGCAGGATCAGGGCGTCGTTGGCAGCCCGGTGTACGGGTAACCCCAGCTCCGCAATCACCTGCTGACGCACGCCCGACCACTGCCGGACCTGCTGGGCATCCAGCAGCATGGAGATGGATTCGAGCTGAAAGGCCGGGCGCAGATTGGCCGCCCGGAATAACCGGTGCAACCAGAAGCTGTCAAAGGTCCAGGCGTCACAGAAGACCTGCTCCGGCAGCAGCTCATTGAGTTGACGCGCAACCTCCTGTGCCGGCACCCCTTCCGTTTTCAGCATGTCCCGACTGATACCATGAATGCGCTCGGCGCTGTCCGACCAGTCCTGCCAGAGCACGTGTGGGCAGATCAACCAGCTGTGCTGTTCCCCCTCCGGCGTGCAGATACCCACTTCGATCGGGTAGCTGGCAATGAGATCGAGACTCGACGCCTCGAAATCCATGAAAGTGGGGGGGGAATGGCTGATCATGGTGTCTGTGTCGTTGGTTCGTCTTATTATCTGGCCGAGTTTACCCGCACCGTCTCCGAGACGCGAACCCAACCTGCGGTTGCACTGTTACAATATGTCCACCGATTGTAAAACACTGATGACACAGCCGATGTCCGTGAAACCCGCTGGGGAGCCTGCATGACAGATACCGTGGTCGTAATTTATTCCGGAGGGATGGATTCCTTCACGCTGCTGAACCTGGCACTGGCCCGGGGCCATAAGGTCCATGCGCTGTCGTTCGATTACGGCCAGCGCCATGTCCGCGAACTGGACAGCGCCCGGGCGGTGTGTGCGGATCTGGGGCTGCCCCATCAGATCCTCGACATCCGGTCGGTGAATGCCGCCATGGCCGGGTCATCACTGACGTCGGAACTGCCGGTGCCCGAGGGCCACTACGAAGAGGACAGCATGAAGGCCACCGTGGTGCCGAACCGGAACATGATCTTGCTGTCGCTGGCCACCGGCTACGCGGTAACGGTGGGTGCGTCTGCGGTCTGGTACGGTGCCCACGGCGGCGACCACGCCATCTATCCCGACTGCCGCCCCGAATTTGTCGAAAAAATGGATGCGGTCTGTCGCATCGCCAATTACGACCCGGTGCGCATCGAAGCGCCGTTCCTGGCGATGGACAAGGGTCAGATCCTC
>JBPEXU010000219.1:0-3202 GCA_052031225.1 Marinobacter sp.
CTCGACCTCGGCCATTTCCTCCGGCGTCTGCACGCGCACATGGCAGAGAATGCGGGTGATGTCGCGCTTCATGTTCTCCAGCATGTCCTGGAACAGATTGAAGGCCTCCCGCTTGTATTCCTGTTTCGGGTTCTTCTGGGCGTAGCCACGCAGATGAATACCCCGACGCAGGTGGTCCATGTTCGACAGGTGCTCTTTCCAGAGCGTATCGAGCACCTGCAGGAACACCTGCTTTTCAAACTTGCGCATGGACTCGGCACCGGCAACCGCTTCTTTCGCCTCGTACGCGGCGACGATTTCGGACAGAATCTTCTCGCGCAGATTGTCCTCGTAAAGCTTCTTGTCCTCGTCGAGCCATTTCTGGATCGGCAGTTCAATCGCCATCTCTGACTGCAACTGGGCCTCCAGACCCGCCACGTCCCACTGTTCCGGCATGCTCTGGGGCGGAATGAACTCACTGATCAGGCCGTTAACGACATCCTCGCGGATGCTCTTGATCATGTCGGAGATATCGTCAGAGGACATCACCTCGTTGCGCTGATCGTAGATCACCGTACGCTGATCGTTGGCGACGTCGTCATACTCCAGCAAGGTCTTACGCATGTCGAAGTTGCGGCCTTCGACCTTGCGCTGGGACTTCTCGATGGCGTTGGTCACCATGCGGTGTTCGATGGCCTCGCCTTTCTTCATGCCCATAGCCTGCATCAGGCTCTTAACCCGGTCCGGGGCGAAGATCCGCATCAGGTTGTCTTCCAGCGACAGGAAGAAGCGAGACGATCCGGGGTCCCCCTGCCGGCCGGCACGACCGCGCAACTGGTTATCAATGCGTCGGGATTCGTGGCGCTCGGTACCGATAATGTGCAGACCGCCAGCCTCCAGCACCTGATTGTGGCGCTCCGCCCACTCGGCCTTGATTTTGGCAATGTCTTCCTCGGAGGGGTTGTCCATCGCCGCAACTTCATACTCCCAGTTACCCCCGAGGACGATGTCGGTGCCCCGGCCCGCCATGTTGGTGGCGATGGTGACGGCCCCAGGGCGCCCAGCCTGAGCAATGATCTGGGCCTCGGATTCGTGCTGCTTGGCGTTCAGGATCTTGTGGTCGATGTGCGCCTTCTTCAGCAGTCTCGACAGCAGTTCGGAGGCCTCGATGGAGGCAGTACCGACCAGTACCGGACGCCCCTCGGCGGTGACATCCTTGATTTCGTCGATGATGGCGTGGAATTTCTCTTCCTGGGTCAGGTAGACCAGGTCGTTGTAATCGATACGCTGTACCGGCTTGTTGGGCGGAATGACCACCACATCGAGACCGTAAATCTGGCGGAACTCAAACGCCTCGGTGTCGGCGGTACCGGTCATGCCCGCAAGCTTGTCGTAGAGGCGGAAGTAGTTCTGGAAGGTGGTTGAGGCCAGGGTTTGACTTTCGGCCTGAATCCGCACGCCCTCTTTGGCTTCAACGGCCTGGTGCAGCCCCTCACTCCAGCGCCGGCCTGGCATGGTGCGGCCTGTGTGTTCATCCACGATGACCACCTGACCACCCTGCACGATATAGTCGACGTCTTTCTGGAACAGATGGTGCGCGCGCAGTGCCGAGTGGACATGATGCAACAGGCTCAGGTTTGCCGCCGAGTAAAGGCTTTCTCCTTCTTTCAGAAGACCGCGTTCAAGCAGCAGCTCTTCGACTTTCTCATGCCCAGCTTCGGTCAGCTCCACCTGCCGTGACTTCTCGTCGATCACAAAGTCGCCAGTGGGTTCTCCATTCTCGGAAAGCTCGCCTTTTTCCAGGCTCGGCACCAGCGCATTAATGGCTTGATACAGCTTGGAGCTGTCCTCCGCCGCACCGGAAATGATCAGCGGCGTGCGGGCTTCGTCGATCAGAATCGAGTCCACTTCGTCGACGATGGCGTAATTCAACCCGCGCTGCACCTTGTCCTCGGTGCTGAACGCCATGTTGTCGCGCAGGTAGTCAAAGCCAAACTCGTTGTTGGTGCCGTAGGTGATGTCGGCCTGATAGGCCTGGCGCTTCTCTTCCGGCGCCTGGCCGGAAACCACGACACCAACCTCAAGCCCGAGGAAACGATACAGCTTGCCCATCCACTCGGCGTCCCGGCGGGCCAGATAATCGTTCACCGTGACCACGTGGACCCCTTTACCGGGCAAGGCATTGAGGTAAGCGGCGGCGGTGGCAACCAGAGTCTTACCCTCACCGGTCTTCATTTCGGCGATCCGCCCTTCGTGCAGGGTGATGGCGCCAATCAGCTGCACGTCGTAGTGGCGCATGCCCATCACCCGCCGACTGGCCTCTCGGACTGTGGCAAAGGCCTCCGGCAGCAGGTCTTTCAGCTCCTCGCCTTCGTCGAGACGGCGACGGAACTCCGCGGTCTTGCCTTGCAACTCGGTATCGGACAATGTGCCAAACTGTTCCTCAAGTTCGTTGATGCGCGCAACATCCTTACGCATTCGCTTGATTTCTCTGGCGTTTTTACTGCCGAACATCTTAGTTGCAAGCTTTGAGAACATAGACCACTGCTTCTTTAATTAATCGAAGGGAGCCGGCATTCTAACCTTATTTTCCAACAGGGCAAAAGTCGCGGCGCACAAGTTCCGAATTGGCCGGAAGGGAAAGAAAAAGAACGGTTTGGAATGCACTGTCTGGCAGGAATACCGGGTCGAAAGCCCGGGCCGGAGACAGGCCGGCCGGGGCGACGAAAAAACGCGGGAATCAGCGGCTGGCGCGGGAGATGTATTTCAGTGGATCCTTGGAGCGGCCGTTCTGCAGCACTTCGAAATGTACATGCGGGCCCGTCGAACGGCCGGTACTGCCCATCAGCGCAATGACTTGGCCTTTCTGAACCACATCCCCCACGCTGACCTTAATGGTCTTGCAATGCCCGTAACGGGTCACCAGGCCATCGCCGTGATCAATTTCTACCAGGTTGCCATAACCGTAGCGCTCTCCCGCCCAGGTAACGACACCGCCAGCCACCGAAATGATGTCGCTGCCTTCCTTACCGGCAAGATCAACGCCCGCATGCCAGGTTCGCTTGCCGGTAAAGGGATCGGACCGATAGCCGTACTTGGAAGACAACCAACCCCAGGTGATAGGCCGTCCCTCCAGATACATTTCGTCTTCGAGCTTCTGCCGGCTCGCCAGCTTGTCCAGCAAGCGCAGCTGCTGCTCACGATCCTCCAACTGGGCCTCAAG
>JBPEXU010000022.1:0-2075 GCA_052031225.1 Marinobacter sp.
AATCGAAATTAATGGTTGCGCCCGGAAAAAAACGTGGGTTAGATTCTACACACAAACTTTTTACGAATTCAGAGCAGATTGTCGCTTTCATGAATCTCAACGCTGTTATCGTCCTTGTGAAGCTGGTCCTGGTGGTCGTGGTACCGTCCGGGGGCTTTTGCGTGGACAAGCGGGTGAGATAGCGACAAACCTGACCAAACACCAGAAGCCCCCGGCACCGAAAGGTCCCGGGGGCTTTTTTTTGGCCCCGAGGAACAGGAAGACAGACCATGAACGGCGCACAACACATCCTGGACACGTTTCACCGCCACCACATCCGGACGGTTTTTGGCTACCCCGGCGGCTGCATCATGCCGCTGTACGATGCCCTGGTGGATGACCGCAGCGTGGAACACGTGCTGTGCCGTCATGAACAGGCCTGTGCCCTCGCCGCCGACGGCTATGCCCGGGCCAGCGGCAAATTGGGGGTGTGCATCGCCACCTCCGGCCCCGGTGCCACCAACCTGATTACCGGCGTTGCCAACGCGCACCGGGATTCCATTCCCATGCTGGTGATCACCGGCCAGGTGCCCGCCCCGCTGATCGGCACCGACGCCTTTCAGGAAACCGACGTGCTGGGCATGACCCTCGGCATCGTCAAGCACAGTTATCTGGTCGACAAGGCCAACGATCTGCCACAAATCCTCGACGAAGCCATCGCCCTGGCCCAGACCGGACGGCCGGGGCCGGTGTGGATCGACATCCCCAAAGACATTCTGCTGGCCGAGGTGACCGAGCCGGTCGCGGCGACCTCCCCCGCCGCGCAAGCGCCCGCGGCGGAACCGGACATTTCCGAGGCCATGGCGCTGCTGCGCGCAGCCCGCAAGCCGCTGCTGTACAGCGGCGGCGGCGTGTCCCTGGCCCATGCCGAGGCGTCGTTCCGGCGCTTCGCCGAGGGTTCCGGCCTGCCCGGCGTGACCACCCTCAAAGGCATCGGTAACGCCGGCAAGCACAACCCGAACGACCTCGGCATGCTGGGTATGCACGGCTCCCGCGCCGCCAATAAAGCCGTCGACGAATGCGATCTGCTGCTGGTGGTGGGCGCGCGGCTGGACGATCGGGCGACCGGCAAGCTGGAGGGTTTCGCGCCCAAGGCCCGGATGATTCACATCGACGCCGATGCCGCCGAGATCAACAAGCTGCGGCCGGCGGACGTTGCCTTGCGCGGCGACCTCAACGCCATCCTCGATGCCATGACTGCGGCGGTGGCGGCCCAGCCTTTGACCATTGCCGACTGGCAGAAACAATGCCGCACCTGGCACACCACCGGCGGCTTCCACGCCGCCGACAACGAGGAACCGCTGGCCCCGATCACCGGCCCGGCCTTCGTGCGCCAACTGTCCCGGATTGCGCCGGACAACACGGTGATTGCCTGCGATGTCGGCCAGCACCAGATGTGGGTAGCCCAGCATTACCGGTTTGACCATCCGCGCCACCACCTGACCAGCGGCGGACTGGGCACCATGGGCTTTGGTCTGCCGGCGGCCATCGGCGCCCAGTTCGCCGACCCCGGAGCCACCGTAATCAACGTCGCCGGGGACGGCAGTTTCATGATGAACGCCCAGGAACTGGCCACCATCCGCCGTTACAACCTGCCGGTAAAACTGATCGTGCTCGACAACCAGTGCCTGGGCATGGTTCGCCAGCAGCAGGAGTTGTTCTACAACAACCGGGAAAGCCAGATCGATCTGGACGACAACCCGGATTTCGTCGCCATGGCCCGGGCCTTCGACATTCCGGCCCTGCACATCCAGCGCACCGACCAGATCCGCCGGGGCATCGAGACCATCCTCGCCTACAACGGCCCCATGCTGCTGCATGTCGCCATTGCCCGGGAGGAAAACGTCTGGCCCATCGTCAAGCCCGGCGCCAGCAATCGCGACATGATCGACCAACCCCGACGCACCACCAACGCCAGTAAGGAGCAAGTTGCATGACCCCGAACCGTCCGTCCTCAGCCCCCAGTTACCACATTCACTGCCGGATGGCGCACGAAGCCGCCGCTCTGGAGCGGCTGTGCCAGGTGGTGCGGGTTC
>JBPEXU010000220.1:0-2164 GCA_052031225.1 Marinobacter sp.
AGCTTCAGCGTCTTACGATCCACGCCCTCGGGGAACTGCAACGGCATTACCCCCATCCCGATCAGGTTGGAACGGTGGATGCGCTCGTAGGACTCGGCAATCACCGCCCGCACCCCCAACAGCCGGGTGCCCTTGGCGGCCCAGTCCCGGCTGGAACCGGTGCCGTACTCCTTGCCGGCAATCACCACCAGCGGGGTGCCTTCGTCCTGATAGCGCATGGCGGCATCGTAGATCGGCATCTGCTCACCGCTGGGCACGTGGCGGGTAAAGCCGCCCTCGACGCCGTCCAGCATTTCGTTGCGGATGCGCACATTGGCGAAGGTGCCGCGCATCATGACCTCATGATTGCCACGACGGGAGCCGTAGGAGTTGAAATCCTTGGGCGCCACCCCCCGCTCCTGCAGGTAGCGGCCCGCCGGGGTATCGGGCTTGAACGAGCCGGCCGGGGAGATGTGATCGGTGGTTACCGAGTCCCCCAGCAGCGCCAAAATCCGCGCCTCCCGAATGTCCTCCAGCGGCTCCGGCTGCTCCCCAAGGCCCTCGAAGAACGGCGGATGCTGGATGTAGGTGGACTCGTCGGACCAGGCGTACACCTTGCTGTCCGGCACCTGAATCGAGCGCCAGTTGTCGTCGCCGTCAAACACCGCGTCGTATTCCTTGCGGAACATCTCGGTCCGGACCTGCTCCACCGCCTGGGCAATCTCGTCCTGGCTGGGCCAGACATCCTTCAGGTACACCGGCTTGCCGTCCCGATCGTAGCCCAACGGGTCCTTGGTCAGATCGACCCGGACATTGCCCGCCAGGGCATAAGCCACCACCAGCGGCGGCGACGCCAGCCAGTTGGTTTTCACCAGCGGGTGCACCCGGCCTTCAAAGTTGCGGTTGCCGGACAACACCGACGCCACCGTCAGGTCGCCGTCGCTGATCGCTTTCTCCACCGCTTCGGGCAACGGCCCCGAGTTGCCGATGCAGGTGGTGCAACCGTAACCGACCAGGTTGAAACCCAGCTCATCCAGAGCCTGCTGCAGACCGGCCACGCGCAGGTACTCGGTGACCACCTTGGAGCCAGGTGCCAGCGAGGTTTTTACCCAGGGTCGGGTGGTAAGCCCTTTGGCCACCGCGTTCTGGGCCAACAGGCCGGCCGCCATCATCACGCTGGGGTTGGAGGTGTTGGTGCACGAGGTGATGGCCGCGATGACCACGGCGCCGGGGTCCAGGCGCATGTCCTGACCGTCCATCGTCAGGGACTGGCTGGACGGATGCTCAAAGTAGCTGTCCATCACTCCGACCGCGGTCTGCCCACCCTCGGATTCGAGCTTTGCTTCCCGGCTTTGCCCCGGGTCTTCGCCCTCGGCCATCAGCCGCTCGAAGGTTGCCTTCATGTCCTTGAGCGCGACCCGGTCCTGGGGCCGCTTCGGCCCGGCCAGACTGGCTTCCACCTGGCCCATGTCGAGCTCCAGGGTGTCGGTGTAGACCGGCTCGTGACCCGGCTCGCGCCACAGGCCCTGGGCCTTGGCGTAGGCCTCCACCAGCGCCAGCTGGTCGTCGTCGCGGCCGCTCAGGCGCAGGTAGGTGAGGGTCTGATCGTCGACCGGGAAAAAGCCGCAGGTGGCACCGTACTCCGGCGCCATATTGGCAATGGTGGCGCGATCGGCCACCGGCATGTCCTTCAGGCCATCGCCGTAGAACTCGACAAACTTGCCGACCACGCCCTTCTGGCGCAGCATTTCGGTCACCGTCAGCACCAGGTCGGTGGCGGTGATGCCCTCCCGCAGTTTGCCGGTGATGCGGAAGCCAATCACCTCCGGAATCAGCATCGACACCGGCTGGCCGAGCATGGCCGCTTCCGCTTCAATCCCGCCCACGCCCCAGCCCAGGATGCCCAGGCCGTTGATCATGGTGGTGTGGGAATCGGTGCCGACCAGGGTATCGGGGTAGGCCAGGGTCTTGCCGGCCACCGGCCGGTGCCAGACGGTCTTGCCCAGGTATTCCAGGTTGACCTGGTGACAGATGCCGGTGCCGGGCGGCACCACCCGGAAATTATCGAACGCCTTCTGGCCCCAGCGCAGAAATTCGTAGCGCTCGCGGTTGCGATCCATCTCAATGGCGACGTTGTCTTTAAACGCGGACGGGTCACCAAACCGATCCACCATGACCGAGTGGT
>JBPEXU010000221.1:0-9646 GCA_052031225.1 Marinobacter sp.
GGGCCGGGGCGGTCACGGTTTCCTGAACCGCCAGCCGCAATTCGTTCCGGCTCAGGGTAAGCCGGCGGTGGTGGCCCCGGGCCTGCGCCGACAGTGGTTGGTATGCATCGGTCGCGGTCAGGTGGTAACAACAGGGCGACAGGCTCAGGCGCGGCGCCCCGGCCCGGCCCGCCAGGCGCAGCAACCGCCGGTGCAGATCGCCACAGGCGTGCAGGGCCACGCCGTGGGTGTGTGCCGGCCAGGCCAGATCGCTGGCCATGACATCCTGGCAATGCAGAGTCACGGCATCGCCAAACTGACGCGCCAGCCGGTTGCCATCGGCGACCAGCGCCGGCGTCCACTCCAACCCCTGCACCGACACCGGACCCTGGCGCGCCAGGGTTCGGGCCAGGTGGCCCTTGCCGCAACACCAGTCCAGAATGCCGTCATGCAACGGCTGGATCGCCGCCGCAAACGCGCCCGCCTGCCAGCGTTTGCGCCCGGGCATGTCGGTCGCGGCGGTTTCCGGCAGGGTCGCACGGGCACGGTCCTCGGCGCTGGTCAGGGCCGGCACCCGCACCAGATCCGAGTAGTCGGCCAGCGCCGGCAACCACTGGCTCAGGCGTTCCGCCAGGGCTTCGGGGTGGTCGTCAAAGTAATCGCACTCGTCGTCGGTACGCGCCTCCAGCCATTCGGCCAGGGCCGGTGCCAACCGCAGCCAGTCCGGGCTGGGGGTCGTGAACGGCGCCGGGCGCCACCAGGGCTCACAGGCCAGCAGCCAGTCGTTAAGCTGGCACCAGCGGTGGTAATACCCGGGTGTCGGTTGGTGTAAACTCGCGGCCGGAGGTAATGACATGCAACTGGCCTTTGTACTTGTTGAGCCCAAGGTTCCTGAAAACGTCGGTGCGGCGGCCCGAGCCCTGTGTACCATGGGCTTTGCCGAGCTGTGGCTGGTCAATTCCGAGCTCCACCAGCGCCCGGAAGCCCACTGGCTGGCCCACGGCAGCGATCACATTCTCGAACGCGCGCGCATTTTCCCCGATCTGGCCGAGGTAAGAAACCAGGTCGACCTGCTGATCGGCACGTCGGCCAAGCCCCGGCATCAGCGCCAGGACTGGCACGGGCCGGCGGCCCTGCGTCAGGCACTGACCAACAAAGGCCCGTCGGTGGCCACCGCCGCTCTGGCCTTCGGTCGGGAAGACAAGGGTTTGTCCAATGACGAGTTGGCGCTGTGTGACCTGCTGACCGGCATCCCGATGAAGGTCAGCTACCCGTCGCTCAATCTGGCCCAGGCGGTGATGCTCTATGCCTGGGAGTTGTCCGGATTGCCGGAGGCGGCGGTCGCGGCAGCCCCGGAACCGGCGGTCACCGAACAGGGACTGGCGGCGCTGCGCGCGCGGCTGCAGCAAGTGCTGCCGGCCCTCGACACCCCGCCCGAGGGCAAGCTCTCGCAATGGCTGTTCGAGCGCCTACCGCTGCTCAGCGAGCGCGACATCGGCTTCGTCCATACCCTGTGCGGCAACATCGAGCGCGTGCTCAAGCGCAAGTAACTAGTCCCGGAACCGGCTCGGCCGGAACGCATCCAGTGGCACCGCCGGGGCCTCACCGTCCACCAGCTGGGCCAGAACCGCGGCGCTGCCCGCCGACAGGGTCCAGCCAAAGGTACCGTGGCCGGTGTTCAGGTACAGGTTGTCCCGCGGCCCGCGCCCGATGATCGCCGGGCCGTCCGGAGTCATCGGCCGGAACCCGGTCCAGGTCTCTGCGGCGTCGAGATCGGCGCAGCCCGGGTACCGGGACTGCACCGACTTGCGAATGGTGGCGATCCGCGCCGCCGGTATGTCCCGATTGAAGTCCGCCAGCTCGACAAAGCCGGTCGCCCGCAGCCGGTTGCCAAGGCGGGTCGACACCACCTTGTAGTGATCGTCGTGAATGGAACTGACCGGCGCCCGTGCCGGATCGCTCAGCGGTACGGTAATGCTGTAGCCCTTGATCGGATAAATCGGCAGCGCCAGCCCCAGTGGCCGCACCAGCGCCGGCGACCAACAACCGGCGCAGATCACAACCGCATCGGCACGCACGATTTCCCGCTCCCCCGCCGCGTTGCGGATCGCCACCGCATCCACCCGCTGGGGGCCGGCAATCAGGTTGTCCACCTCCACTTGATACCGGAACCGGACGCCACGGGCCTCGCAGGCCGCCGCCAGCGCCCGGGAAAACCGGTGGCAGTCGCCGGTACCGTCGGTATCAAAACTCAGGGCCCCGTACAGCGGGCCGTCGCCGGTCATGCCCGGCTCGGTGTCCCGGACCTGGGCCGGGTCCAGCAACCGGGATTCGATGCCCATCTCGGTCAGCAGGTCGTGGGTGGCGCGGTAGGTGTCCATCGCCTCCGGGCTGCTGGCCAGATGCAGCAAGCCCCGGTGATCGCCGTCGAAGTCCAGATCGAGCGCCTGCTCCAGCGCCAAAAAGCGCTCGCGGCTGTGCATGGCCAGACGCAGCATGGCGCGCCGGTTCAACCCATAAAGGCCGGGCGACCAGGCGTAGCGCAGGGTGGCGAACATAAACCGGATGGCTTCCAGCGACGGCGGCAGCCGCAACTTCAACGGCCCATCCTGGCGAAACAGCCAGGGCAGCGCCTTGAACACCATCGCCGGATCGGCCCAGGGATAGACCACCCCATACGAACGCTGGGCGGCGTTGCCCTTGCTGGTTTCATTGCCGGCAACCGGATGGCGCTCCAGCACCGTCACCTCGTGGCCGCGACCGCTCAACTCGTAAGCCGTGGTTGTTCCAACCACTCCACCACCGACTACCACTACGTGCATGCACGCCTCCGTTCCGTCTCGATCAGGTGACGCCACTTTTCGCCAGCAGCGCCCGGTACTGTTTCAGAATCGCCTCGTCCTCGGCTGGGTATTCCGGCGCCAGCGCCTGCAACTGCTCCGCCAGCAAGGCGGCCACCACGGCCCGGGCCTGGGGCTTGTCATCGCCAGGGACAATAAACCAGGGGGCCTCGTCCGTGTCGGTCGCGGCCATGGCGTCCTGGGCAAACGCTTCATACTCCCCCCGTTTCTGCCAGCCATCAATATCGGATTTATCGAATTTCCAGCGCTTACGGGGTTTGTCCAGGCGTTTCAACAGGCGCTTCCGGTGCTCGGCTTCGGACAGATTCAGCCAGACTTTCAGCACCAGAGTTCCTTCCCGAACCAGATGCCGCTCGAAGTCGCGAATGGACTGGTAGCGCGCCGCCCAGTCGTACCGGCTCGGCGCCAGCACCGGCCAAACGCGTTCGGAGATCACCGCTTCGTGGTGGCTGCGGTTGAAGGTGACCAGCTCACCGAAGCCCGGCAGGTGGCGGCTGACTCGCCAGAGAAAATCGTGCCTGGCCTCCTCCTCGGTCGGCCGGCTGAACGACTGGGCGCGAAAACCGGCGGGGTCGACGTAGGTGGCCAGAGTCCGGACCAGGCTGTCCTTACCGCTGGTATCCGGCCCATGTACCGCCAGCAGCAACGCCCGGTTTCGGTTGGCCCAGAGCCGGCGCTGGTACTCACCGATGGTGTCCAGACTCACCTCCAGCTCGGGCAGACGCTGGTCGTCGGCCAGCACCGTGGGATAGTCCCGGAATCTGGGTTTGGCCGGATCGAACCGCCAGGTGCTGGCAAACGGACTAAGATGCATAACGTGATTTCCTGTGGTGGTCATAGCGGTCACCCATCGCCCGAACTGATAAAATGCCGGACCAAACTTTCAGAATAGCAGCCAAGCCACTGTTTGCGATGGAGTAGAGAGGACGCCATGGGCAAGAAACGCCGCGACATTCCGGTGTTCGACCAACCGATCATCGAGACCCACTGCCACCTGGACTACCTCAAGGACAGGCCACTGGCAGACACCCTGGCTCGCAGCCGGCAGGTGAACATTGAACGGATCATCACCATCGCCGTGTCGCCGGACAACCTGGCCCGGGTGCGCGAGCTGAGTCAGATCGAGCCCTGGGTCTACGGCACCCAGGGCATTCATCCCCACGATGCCGAAGCCTACTCGGATGCCGTCGAGCAGGAAATCCGCGCTCACGCCACCGACCCGAAAATCGTCGCGGTCGGCGAGATCGGGCTCGACTACTTTTACGACAACGCCGATCGGGCGATCCAGCGGGATGTGTTCCGCCGCCAGTTGCAGATCGCCTGCGACACCGACCGGCCGGTGGTGATTCACAGCCGGGACGCGGATGACGACACCATCGCGATTCTCCGTGAGTTCGAGCACAGCCTGAAGCGCCGGGGCGTGATCCACAGCTTTACGTCCGGACCGGGGCTGGCACGCTACGCCCTGGATCAGGGCTGGTGCCTGGGCTTCAACGGCATCACCACCTTCAACAAGGCCGAGAACGTCAGGGACATCGTGCGCATGACCCCGATCGAGCAGATTCTGCTGGAAACCGATGCGCCGTTCCTGACCCCGGTGCCCTACCGGGGGCACGAAAATGCGCCGTTCTACCTGCCGTTTGTGGCCGAGAAAATTTCTGAGGTAAAGAACCTTTCGCTCTCCGACGTCCTGGGCCACACTTATCGGAACAGCCTCAGGACGTTTTTCGAGCATCCATGATCAAACGCATTCCCATTTCGGCGCTGAAGGTCGGGATGTACATTACCGACCTCAACAACGACTGGATTCCCCACAACACCCAGCGCAAACGCGGGGTAATCAAGAAAGAGGAAACCGTCGACAAGATCCGCCGGATGGGGGTGAAATACGTTTACATCGACACCGCCAAAGGCCTGGACACTCAGGACTCGGAACCCGCCAGTGAGGTGGATCAGCGCAACGAGGCGGCACTTCAGGACGTCGGCGGCGAAAAGCCCGGGTTGTCGGCGAAGGTGCCGCTGGAAGAAGAGATCGTGGTCGCCCAGCAGATCCACTCCCAGGCCCAGAATCTGGTCGGCGATTTCCTGAACAACGTCAAGGTCGGGGCCGCACTGGAAGTGGCGCCGATCCACGAACTGGCGGACGAGCTGCAAAACTCGGTACTGCGCAACCCCAACGCCCTGAGTTGCCTGGGCCGGATCCGCGAGAAGGACAACTACCTGCTGGAGCACTCGGTCAACCTGAGTGTCCTGATGTCGCTGTTCGGCAACCACCGGGGGTTGTCCGCCGACGTGCTGCATCAGACCATTGTTGGCGCCCTGCTGCACGATCTCGGCAAGATCCTGACACCGGACGAAATCCTGCATAAGCCGGGACGGCTGACGCCGGAAGAGTTCGAAGTGATGAAGCTGCACGCCCGGCATTCCCGGGACATCCTCGCCGCCACCGACGGCATTGGTGAAATCTCGGTGATCACCGCCGCCCAGCATCACGAAAAGCTGAACGGCACCGGCTACCCCGAAGGCCTGCAAGGCGACGAAATTTCCGAGTATGGCCGCATGGTTGCGATCACCGACGTCTACGACGCCATCACCGCCGACCGGGTCTATCACAAGGGCATGACTCCGACTCAGGGCCTGAAAAAGCTGCTGGAGTGGAGCGGGGATCACCTCGATCCGGTGCTGGTCAAACAGTTTATCCGCTGTGTCGGGCTGTACCCGGTGGGGGCGCTGGTGCTGCTGGAAAGCGGCCGGCTGGGGGTGGTGGTTGAGGCCAACGACAGCGACCAGCGCCTGCCGGTGGTGCGGGTGATGTACCACACCCGATTCCGGATGCCGATCACCGTGGAAACCATCGACCTGTCCCGGCCCGGTAACCAGGACCGCATCGTGCGGGCGGTGGACCCCGAAGACTACCGCATCGACATCCACAAGTTCCTGATTTGACGATGTAATCGAGGTGTTTGCTATCGCTCAGGTGTCTGCTATCGGCGGGAGTCGCAGCCCATGATGGCCCCGGCGTTTGAAATCCTCGGCGGCCTGGCTCTGTTTCTGCTGGCCATGGAAATGATGACCGACGGCCTGAAGAATGCCGCCGGCCATCACCTTCGCCACATGCTCAGCAACTGGACCAAAACGCCGTTACGGGGCCTGTTGGCAGGGCTGCTGGTCACCGGACTGGTGCAGTCCTCCGGCGCGGTCACCGTCGCCACCATCGGTTTCGTCAATGCCGGCCTGCTCACCCTCGGGCAATCCATTGGCGTCATTGTCGGCTCCAACATCGGCACCACCATGACCGGCTGGCTGGTCAGCCTGGTGGGTTTTGGCTTCAACATTGAAGCCATCGCGCTGCCGGTGCTGACCGTTGGCGTGGGCCTGAAGCTGATCAGCTCCAACCCCCGGAAAACAGCGCTCGGCCAGGCTCTGGCCGGCTTTGCCCTGTTCTTTCTCGGGCTGGCCATTCTCAAGGCGGCGCTGGAACAGCTGACCACCGGCCTGGACGGCGAATTTGTCGCCCGCCATGGCGTCGGTCTGCCGATGTTTTTTCTGATCGGCTTTCTGGCAACGGTGATGACCCAATCCTCGAGTGCCGCACTCGCCATTGTGCTGACCGCCGCGGCCGGCGGACTGATTCCGCTTGATGGCGCGGCCGTGGCGGTGATCGGGGCCAACCTGGGGTCGACCTCAACGGCGGCGCTGTCGGCCCTGAAAGCAACCGCCAATGCCCGCCGGCTGGCGATCGGGCATATCCTGTTCAATGCGGTCACCGGACTGATTGCCCTGCTGATTCTGCCACTGATGCTGTGGCTGGTGTCGGCGCTGACCGCATGGCTGCAGCTGGCGGCCAACCCGGCGATATCGCTGGCGCTGTTCCACACCCTGTTCAACGTCCTCGGCGCGGTTCTGATTCTACCCCTGACCCCGAGGTTTGCCCGTTTCCTGAGCCGGCTGTTCCGCAGTAAAGAAGAGGACAGCGCAGAGCCTCGGTTTCTCGACAACACCCTGGTCACCACCCCGGAACTGGCGATCAGTGCGGTCGATCAGGAAATGAAACGGCTGCTTGGTCTGACCCGGGGCCTGTTCCGGGTCTGCCTGGACCGGGAAGACCTTGGGGCGGCCCAGATCCAGCCCAAGATGGAGGCCTGTCACAGCGTCAACAACGCCATTGCCGAGTACGTCTCCCGCTTGCGGGCGGAAAAAATGCACCCGCGCACCGTGGACGCGCTTACGGTCACCATCCGCACCTGCCGCTATCTGACCGACGCCACCGGCCTGGCCCCGGCGCTGATCGAACTGCGCGACGCCCAGAAGCTGCCCCAGCTCGCGCCCTTGGCGCCGGCTTTGGAACACTACCGAAACAAGCTGCGGGCACTGATCTCCGCCGACGAGCACCGGCCCGACACCTTCGACCAGGTCGAGGGCCTGTATCACCACCTGAAGTCAAACCTGCTGGCCATGATCGTCCGCCGGGAGTTGCCCACCAGTGTCGGCGAGCGGCTGCTGGACACTCTGAGCAGCGTGCGCCGGCTCAGCGACCAGTGGCACAAGGCCCTGGCCTGGACACCGGCGACCGATCTGCTCAACGGAAAACGTCAGGTTTCGGAGGGATCAAACGGCTGATAGCGGTTACGCCCGAGCTGCTTGGCGCGGTACATGGCCTGATCGGCCTGCCGCAACAGCTGGTCACCGTCCAACTCCTGGGGCTGCGGATACATGGTGGAGCCGATACTGGCAGACACCCGGACCTGATGGCCGGCGACCCAGACCGGTTCCGCCACCACGTGCAACAGCCGCGACAGCAGCATGCCCAGCACCGCCTCGCTCTCCACGTTGACGATCAGCGCCGCGAACTCGTCACCGCCCAGGCGCGCCACCGTGTCCTCCTCGCGCAGCACCGAGCGCATACGATTGGCGATCTCGATCAACAACTGGTCGCCGGCCTCGTGGCCATGGGCATCGTTCACCGGCTTGAACTCGTCCAGATCGATGTAGATCACCGCCAGCCTGAAATCCTGACGGCGGGCCTGGGCCATGGTCTGCTGCAGGCGGTCGGCAAACAGCACCCGGTTGGGCAGACCGGTCAGCGCGTCGTAGTGGGCCATGGCCCGCAGCTCTTCCTCCTGCTGTTTCAGACGGCTGATGTCGCTGAACACGCCCACGAAGTGGGTCACGTCATCGTGGTTATCCGACACCGCGCTCACGGTCAGCGCCAGGGCGCAGCGCTCGCCATCCTCGCGCTTGCTGAAGAATTCGCCGGACCAGAAGCCCTTGGCCCGGGCTGAGGCGAAGACACCGCTGCCCTCTTCCAGGGGGAGCGGCGGCAGGCGCCCAATGGCCCGGTCCCGTGGCCGCCCGGTGATCGCGACGTAGGCGTCGTTGACGTCGATGACCATGCCGTGATGGTCGGTGATGAAGATGGCTTCGCGCGCATGTTCAAACACGCTGGCCGCCATCCGCTGCTGCTGCTCCGCTTCGATCCGGTGGGTGATGTCGTACCAGGAGCACAACACGAAGGGGTCCGGATCGCCCGGTTCGTGCACCGGCGCCAGCGTCATATCGACCCAGACCTCGGAGCCGTCGGAGCGGCGGAACACCCACTCCAGCTGCTGCACCTCGCCGCCGCTGACGCGCCGGAGCAACTGCTCGGCCTTCTGTCGGGAGATGGCACCGTCGGGTTGATGGTCGGGCGAAAAGGCGGCCAGATCCTTGCCCAGCAAGGATCGCCGGGAGGGATAGCGCAGCAGGTCGGCGGCCGATCGGTTGACCTGGGCGAAGACGCCGCTGCGCAGCATCAGCATCGGCTGGGGCCAGTTTTCGACAAACCGCCGGGCCCGGCGCTGCTCCAGAGTCAGCGCGCGCGTCTGCTTGGCCAGCCAGAGCGAGGTGCCGATCAGCAGGATCAGCAAAAACACGGCCGTCGCGACCCAGATCCGGTACTGGTGCAGCACTTCCTGGCCGGTCACTTCCGGTATCTGGTCGTACGGCGGCAGGCGCAGGCTGCGGGCGAGCTGATCCACCGGCTGATAGTCCGCCGGCGGCGAGAACCCGGCGATGCCCATGGCTCTGGCGGCCGCCGAGTCCGGTGCGATGGCGAACAAGGCCGCCGCCACCCGGCGCACCCGCTCTGCGGAAACGTGGGGCAGCGCGGCCAAGGGCCATTCCGGGTACAACCCGGTCGACAGCAGGTAGGGGAACTCCGGCACCTGTTGCGGGTTCAGCACCCGCAGCCGGTCCAGCAGATCCGGCTCCCGGACCGCCAGCTGTTCCAGGATGCCGGTGCGGACAAAACCAACCTCGGCGTCGCCCGACAGTACCGCTCGTATCACCCGGTCGTGACTGCCCACCAGTTTCATCCGATTACGCCGGCGGACATCGATACCGGCCTGTTTCAGCACCAGCGCCTGAGCCTGAAAGCCTCCGAGGAAGTGGACCCCCGGCGTGGCAATGGTGCGTCCGGCCACGTCCTGCAGGGTGGTGATGTCGTCACGCTCGGCATCGGCGACGATGACGCCCCCCAGCCACGAGGTGGCCACGCCGTCCTCCTGGCGCACCAGCGTGGCCAGCACGCCGGAAATCCGGAGCTCACTGCGGATCATCAGAAAGTGGCTGGGGTTGGTGAGAAAGAAATCGAGCCGGCGTTCACGCAACGCCTGTTCCATCGCCTCCTGGCCCAGCACCTGGAGTTCGACGGGCACGCCCAGGCGCCGGGTCAGATACGCCGCCAGCGGATCAAAACGTGCCTGCATGATCTGTGCAGGCCGGTAGGCGAAGACCCCAAGACGGACCGGATCGTTTGGCTGGGCAAG
>JBPEXU010000222.1:0-2947 GCA_052031225.1 Marinobacter sp.
GCGAAACCGGCCATCACCACCTGATCCACCGCCATGCCGATGATCCGGCCCTCGACGTCGGAGCGGATCGGGTACTGGGCGTTGGTGATGGGGTCGGCGACATAGCCCAGAATTTCACCCTCGGCCACCCGGTCCCCCAGCTCGACCTGGCTGAACAGAATGCCGCCGTGATTGGTGCGGATCCAGCCCGATTCGTAGTACACCGGTTCTGGCTCGCCCCAGACGAACATCCGGGAAATCATGCCCTCTTTTTCCATCAGGCTGATCAGGCTGTGCACGCCCGCTTCGATCTGGTGCTCCTGAATCCGGTGCGATTCACCGGCCTCCAGGGTGACGGTACGAATGCCGACGTTGACCGCGGCGGTGCGCAGCATGCCCGGCGCGCCGGTGCTGTGCACCACCGCCATGCCGTCAAAGCCGCGGGTGAATTCCGCCACGTCCGGGTTGTTCATGTCGGCCCGCAACTGGGGCAGATTGGTGCGCTTGAGCGAGCCGGTGTGGATGTCGACCAGCATGTCGCAGTGGCGGATGACGTTCTCAAACAGCGAATAGGCGATGCGGTCGGCCAGGCTGCCGTCGGGGTTGCCCGGGAAGTGTCGGTTCAGGTCGCGCCGGTCGGGCAGGTAGCGGCTGCCCTGCTGGAAGCCCGGCAAGTTGACGATGGGAATCCCCACCACCCGACCGCTCAGGCCCTCCGGGTCGAGATCGTACATGGTGCGGCGGATGATCTCGATGCCGTTCAGTTCGTCGCCGTGAATGGCCCCGGTCAGGCACAGGGTCGGGCCGGCATTGATGCCGTTGACCACCAGCACCGGCGTCGGCTGCGACAGGCCGGCGATCTGAATCCCCGGTGTCCAGGCCAGCCGGGTCGAGGTGCCCGGCAGGATCTCGCTGCCCAGCAGGGTGAAGCTGCCGACCGCTTCCGGCTCTTGGGGGGCTGCTGGCGCACCGGCCTCCGGCTCGGCGGCGGTATCTGCTGGAACGGGCGCATCGGCGGTATTCGGGACGTCCGATTCCGTGGCAACCGGGGTTCCGTCCTGAGGCTCGGGTTCGCTCGCCGGCTCAGCCGTCACCACGGGCTTGGGTGCCGGTGCGACTTCTTTCAGATCGACGTTCGGCGCCACCGTCTTGGCCGGTGGGGTCGGGGTACTCTGGGCCGTGGGTTCGTCAGTACCTGCCGGCGCTATCCGGTCTTCGGCGTTGGCTTTGGGCCGTTCCGGTCGCAGCGGCTCGGAGTGTTCAATGTCCTCGACGTCTTCGTCTTCGGCCAGCTCGGCGAGCAGCAGCTGTTTTTTTACCGGAGTGGCCGCAACAGACGGCGAGGCGGTGTCACCGAGATCCGAGTCGGGCTCGGCGACGGCGATGGGGGCGGCGAGCATCAGAAGGCTCACGAGAATCAGGCGACGGCGTGAAGAGTGGGTGTCAAACAGCATAAGTCCTCAAGGTTCGTCAGATTGCGCTCAAGCATAGAGGCACCCTGGCGGTCATGAATACAGCTGTGACAGAGGTTTAATGCCACCTTCATGAAACACGGGCTAACCTGCGCGATAGTACCTGTGTGTTCGATGTACAGGTTCTACCTTGCATCTTTGTGACAGTTATACGGCTGGGAAGGAGGTTACACTATGGATCTTTTGCGAATTCTGGTTGCGATTTTGTTACCGCCCCTGGGCGTCTTTTTACAGGAGGGGCTGGGCAAGCATTTCTGGATCAACATCCTGCTGACCATCCTGGGATACATTCCCGGCATCGTCCATGCGGTGTGGATCATCGCCAAGCGCTAGCCGCCACCGGGCTTGTCGCTAGGACCCGGTCCGGAGCTGCCACCGATCGCCGGACTGGACGGCCCGGCCGTCTTCCGCCAGCTTGAGCAGGTGCGCCAGGGCAGACCGGGCCGCCAGACCGTGCAGGGCGGCCGGCACATCGTCGTAGGCCAGCGCGGTCAGTTCTTTCAGGCTGGCCGGTGACCGCGTCTCCAGTGCCCGCACCACCTTGTGTTCCCGGGACAGGCGGTGGGTGATCAGGTAATCGATGACCGCTTCCGGGTGCGCCATCAAAAAGCCGTGCGCCGGGGCTATGAACCGGATCGGCTCCTCCAGCAGTTCATACAGCGATTCTATGTAGGCTTTCATATTGCCGTCCGGCGGATTAATCACCACCGTCGAACCCTGCATGATGTGATCGCCGGCAAACAGCAGCTCCTGATCCAGCAGCAGGTAACACAGATGGTTGGACGCGTGTCCCGGGGTGTGCAGCACCTTCAGTACGCCGGCGTCGGTATCGATCAGCTCCTCGTGCCCGGGCTGCTCGTCGGGGGCGAAACGGGCGTCCTGGCCGGCGCCGGCTGGGGCCGGCCAGCCGTAGATCCGGCAGCCGGTCCGGGCCTTGAGGGTGGCGGCGCCGGGCGAATGGTCGAGGTGGGTGTGGGTCACCAGTACCCGGTCGATGGCGCCGCCGGTCAGTGTCAGAATCCGTTCAATATGGTCCGGACGGTCCGGGCCTGGGTCCAGCACGGTAAAGCGCCGGTGCCCGAGCAGGTAAGTATTGGTGCCCGGCCCGGTCATCAGGCCGGGATTCGGCGCGGTCAGCCGGATCACGCCGGCGGCGATCTCCACCGGCTCGCCGGGGATGATCTCGGCCCGGGTTGATCCCTCGGCTTCCGGGTCGAGTTTGACCGCTTCGTCGTAGCCCGGATTGCCGGGTTCCAGCAGCACGGGCTTGCCCTTGCGCAGGGCCGGCCAGGTTTCGGTCGGGTAGGGATCGGGTGGGTTGGCGTGGGCGTAGCGCAGCAGGGCGTCGGTGCTGTCGAAGCCGGCCAAAATGCGCAGCGTCCGGATCGTGGGCAGGCCCAGCAGGCGCTGACCCTGCCGGTGTTCCTCCAGCGCCCGTGCCGGTTCAATCCACAGGTGGTCAATGGTTTCCACACCGTCGTGGGACGCCGGCTGCC
>JBPEXU010000223.1:0-3126 GCA_052031225.1 Marinobacter sp.
CCGGGCCGAGAACCTGCATATTAGCTACGTAAAGCCCCACGGCGCGCTGAATAACGACATGATGCGTGACGACACGCTCCTGAAAGCGGTGGCCCACGCCGTTGCGACCTATCGCCAAGACCTGCCATTGATGATTCCGACCACCTGTCGGTTTGAAGAACATCGGCGCATCGTTAACGATGAGGGCGTGCCGGTGCTGTTCGAAGCCTTTGCCGATCGGGCCTACACCGACGACGGCCAGCTGGCGCCACGGCGCAGTGCCGGCGCCGTGCACGACGATCCTGACATCATCGTTGCCCAGGCCTTGTCCTTTGCGAAGAAAGGCGGCGTGACCAGCCTCACCGGCAAGTGGCTGTCGCTGCCGGCGGACAGTCTCTGCGTACACGGCGACAACGACAGTGCGCTCGCCGCCATTCGTGCCATACGGGCGGCTCTCGGCAAAACCGGGCCATGATCCAGGCAGTTTCCGAAGATGCGGTGCTGGTGACGCTTGCCGACACCATCAGCGAACAGAACCCGCAACGCATTGGACGATTGCTCGAACGCATCCGGCACCAGAATTACCCCTGGCTGGTCGACCTGGTGCCCTCCTACACCACACTGCTGGTGATCTACGATCCGCTTGTCGTCAGCTTTCGCGAGGTGATCGGGGCGCTTCGTTCCCTGCTGTCAAAGCGTCTCGATGCAAGCGCCGTGCTGGAGCCATCGCCACCTGCCGGCGAGATTGTCCTACCGGTCTACTACGGGCCGGAGACCGGCCCCGACCTCCGGTATCTGGCCGAACGCGCCGGCATCTCTGAGCAAGAGGTGATCCGGCGGCACACCGCCCCCGCCTATCTGGTGTTTGCCATTGGCTTTGCTCCCGGCTTTGCCTTTCTTGGCGAAGTGGACTCGGTCATCGCCTGCCCCCGCAAAGATCGGCCCCGTACCCGGGTTCCCGCCGGCAGCGTGGGCATCGCCAATCGCCAGACCGCCGTCTACCCGTGGGAGTCACCGGGCGGCTGGCAACTGATTGGTCGTTGCCCCACGACGCTGTTCGATATGGATAACCTGTCGCTACTTCGTGTCGGCCAAAGGGTGCGGTTCCGTGCGATCAGCCGCGAGGAGTACCTGGGCTGCGGAGGTCGGCTGTGAGCGCCCTGGCGATCGTCGATCCCGGCGTGCACAGTACCGTCCAGGATCTCGGGCGCCGCGGCGTCCGCCACCACGGCCTCGCCCAGGGCGGGCCGCTGGATGTCATTTCCTTCGCCTGGGCCAATAAATTAGTAGAAAACCCCTGGGGCTCACCCTGTGTCGAAATTGTTCTGGGGGGATTTCGTGCGGTTGCCCGTGGCAAGGTGCGCGTGGCGCTGACCGGCGCCCAAGCGGATGTCCGACGCAACGGCTGCCCGGTTGGCATGTGGCGAACGCTGGACCTGGCAGATGGCGACGAGCTGCACATTCACCCATCCCGGGACAATCGCCTGATTTACCTTGCAGCGGCAGGCGGTGTCCTCAGTGCGTCGGCGTTTGGCAGCCAGTCGGTGATCAGTCGTGAGCCGATCGAACACCTTCGACCACTGGCGGCGGGACAGTTGCTTGAGCTGAACGCCGAAGCCAGAACCCGCATTGAACGTGTGGTTCCGGACGCCTCGCGACCGGATTTTCAGTGCCCGCCCCGGCTCCGGATCGTCCCCGGCTATCAGCATTCGGCGTTTGCCCGCACCGACCTGCTCAGGCTGCGCACCTCCGACTACCGGGTGACGGACGAGTCTGATCGGATGGGCTTTCGCCTGCACGGAACGCCGTTGCGGGAGGTGCCGCCGGGCATTGTGTCCGAGGGCGTCACCCCAGGGGCGATCCAGGTACCCGGAAACGGTCAGCCCATCGTGCTGCTCAACGACTGCCAGACCATCGGCGGTTACCCGAAACCCGGCACCCTGGCGGCGCTGGATCGGGCCTTTCTGGCTCAGCAGCTGCCAGGCACTGCCGTTGGCTTTACCTTCTCAGACGTGGCCACCGTACAAAACGACTGGCGCCTGTTTGTGCTCCGATTCAGGAACGCTCACTGGACCCGTTCGGGCGACGATCTGAGCTGGGGCTAACGACGTGCGTGCCGGAGAGATCGGGCGTTGCCTGACAGAAGGTGCACTCGTCCACATCCACCGCAGAGCCGCCGGTTTCGACGTATCGGACTTTATGTCGGGCCCGGCCCCGGTTGGCCGAAACGGCAAAACGGCGCTGGTCGCGGCTGTCTTCTGGAAGCGCAGACGGGTCTGCCATCAGAACATCCCTTGTGACGGAAGTGAAAGGCGAATGCCTAAAGTGAGATATTGACCCTGACAAGCGGATTTTCAAGGCTTGGCGTTGGTCGTACTGGGAGAGAAATAGAAGAGGAAAAAATGGCGGTGGGCCAGGGATTCGAACCCCGGGACGGCTATTAACCGTCGGCGGTTTTCAAGACCGCTGCATTCAGCCACTCTGCCAGCCCACCGGTTTAACCAAGGCCGTCGTTGCGACAGCGGTGTGCATGATACCGGAATTGCCTGGCCTGTCAACGCCCTGCGTCGGTGCGATCGCATTTTTCAACATTAACGCCATTTAATGGAATCCAGACCACGGTTTTCTGTCGTAAATGATTGAAAGTTACGTAGCCCGCACTATGATTGGGAATCAGTATCCAGTCGTTACAGAAACGGAGATGACAATGGAAGACAGACGATTCGGCGCTCAGACTCATCAGGCAGCCTATTCGACTCCGCAAACCGAGCGTATCGCCACCGGTATCAGCGATGATGCCATGAAGGTGCTGCGCAACACCTACATGCTGCTTGGCATGACCCTGGCCTTTTCGGCCCTGACCGCATTCCTGAACATGAACGGCACTCACCCTGGCCTGCTGATCACGCTGGTCGGCTACGTCGGGTTGCTGTTTGCCACCTATAAACTGAAAAACAGCCCCTGGGGCATCGTGACCACCTTCGCCCTGACCGGCTTCATGGGTTACACCCTCGGGCCGATCATCGGCGCCTTTGTCGCCGCCGGCGCGTCTCAGATCGTTGCTCAGGCGCTGACTCTGACCGCGGTCGCCTTTGTCGGCCTGTCCGCCACCGCGATCATCACGAAGAAAGACTTCAGCTTCATGTC
>JBPEXU010000224.1:0-10638 GCA_052031225.1 Marinobacter sp.
CTTTGTGTGGAATTTGGTGGGTAAGTCACTGATATTATGCTGCAGTAATTTAGTACTTTCTTTGGTCGTCTACGGGTAATCTCATACGGGCCATAACGGTTTTCGCATACGCTTTGCAACCCCCGCCCCTTATACAATAGTCGTAGCTAACCGAGGGTCCTCGGCTTGAAAACTTTTGGGCCTGAACACTGACTGGAGAACTTCATCATGAACGCAATCCCTGTTATCACGCTCTTCGGCGGCCTCACGGCGTTTTTCACCTTGGCGCTCGGCCTGCGTCTGGCGGTTGGCAAAACTCAGGCGACCAAGATGATGGATGACAACCAGGCGAGTTCCTGATCGCAATCATCCAATCTTACCCGCCAGATCCGACCAGCTTGCCCGGGATTATTTTCTGATTGTCCTTGATTCTGGACAGTAATGTCTGGACTTCCAGACATTACTGTCTGAAATTCCGCACACTCTCACCTGTAAGTATCAATCAATTCCCATCCTGAAGGAATTTAGCCTAGTAAAAACAGTGCCTTGGTAGATTGGCGCGGTTTTTGATTCGCGTTGATATGTGTTTATCCTACTTAAATAACAATAAGGAGAACGGCATGCGATTCCTTATCTCTCTGATACTCGTGCTGGTCAGCCCACTGTGCCTCGGCAAAACCGTCGTCATCATCGAGAGTTACCACCAAGGATACAAATGGGATGCGGACTATATAGCCGCAGTTAAATCGGTGCTAGGCAAAGATCACGACATTCATGTCCTCGCCCTGGACACCAAGCGACTGCCGAAATCCCAGTGGCCGGCAAAGGCTACGGAACTCACTGAAGCGATTAGCCGCATCAAACCGGATGTCGCGATCGTCGGTGACGACAACGCGTTTTCCCTGATGACGGAGTACCTGATTGAAAATCAGATACCGGTGGTCTTCCTGGGTATCAATGGTGGTCCGGAACAACATCCGCTTCTCACACACCCCCTTGTTACCGGCATTCTGGAGCGTCCGTTTTTTGCCGAAACCATACGCCATCTGCGCAAGGTACTGCGCAATCGGGACCGGTTTTTGGTCTTGATGGACGAATCCCCCACCATGCGCAATGCGGTCAACGAGTACTTTGGCAACGAAAGGAATCCGACCCTGTACGGATCGGAACTCAGCATTGTGCTCACAAACGACAAAGACAACTGGATTAACACCGTCAAAACAGCCCATAACGACTTTGATGCCATTGTTGTCGGCACCTACCACACGATTCGGGATAAGGACGACAATTACGTACTGCCCGACGACTTGATGGCGCAGGCGTATGCGAGTGCGCAGATTCCGATTTTCTCGTTCTGGGATATCTTTATAGGTGAACAGAAAGGCATCGGTGGTTTTACCGTCTCGGCCTATCAGGAGGGACTCACCGCCGCGAGAATGGCCTCCCTTATCCTCAACGGAGTAGCGGTAGATAAAATCCCACAGGTGCAATCACTCAGCGGACATTACGTCTACAGCAAGAGCGGTCTGCAGCGCTGGAATCTCGAACTCACTGCCCTGGTGGCCAGCCAGTCGATGTTTGTCGAGTAACCCATCCCTTCCGGATTCCCCCGTTGGGAAAAAACAGCCACCTGAATCCGGGTGGCTGTTTTCAGCTTTCTTCCTGTCTTCTTTTTTAAACGCCCCGCGGCAGTATGCCCTACACTTTCCTCAGGCGTACTCATCCGGGAGGGGTCTTTGCCGCCCACATACCTGTGCCATTTTTCGGAGGCTCACAATGAGTAATCCCATTAAATCCCTGGAGCTTGAGTGCGACTTTACTCAGGCATGCGGTGCCCTCGAGCTACTGATTCAGCCCAGGCAACGTGATCTTGGCGGCTTTTCTGTCCGGCGCTTGCTGCCGACGAAAGAGCGCAAGATGGTTGGTCCATGGATTTTCTTCGACCACATGGGACCGGCCCGGTTTTCTGCCGGAGACGGCATCAATGTCCGGCCTCATCCCCACATCAATCTCGCAACCGTCACGTATCTGTTTGAAGGCGAAATACTGCACCGGGATTCTCTGGGCAGCCATCAGATCATCAGACCGGGCGACATCAATCTCATGGTTGCGGGCAAAGGTATCGTGCATTCCGAACGAGAGCGTCCGGACGTTACCGCGCGCGAACACGCACTCCATGGCCTGCAACTCTGGCTGGCGTTGCCCGAAGCGCTGGAGGAAATGGAACCGGCGTTCAGGCACTATCCCAGTGACGCGATTCCGGCACTGGAGGTCAATGGGGTTCCCGTTCGCATCATCATGGGCAGCGCTTACGGCTTGACCTCGCCGGTAGAGCGGTTCTCGGACACCCTGTACGTCGAGGCCCATTTACGGGAAGGACAGTCTCTCGTTCTGCCGTTCGCCGAGGAACGGGCTGTTTACGTTGCTCAGGGATCGCTCAAAGCGCGCGAGTCTGACATTCCCGAATTCGCCATGGCGGTCCTGGCGCCAGAAAAAGACGTCGAAGTTGTCGCTCAGGAGGAATCCCGAATCGCGGTGATTGGCGGGGAACCCTTCACGCCGCGGCACATGCTCTGGAATTTCGTTTCCAGCCGCCCGGAACGCGTACAACAGGCAAAAGACGACTGGAAAGCCGGGCGTTTTCCGACCATCCCGGGTGATGATCAAGAGTTCATTCCATTCCCGGAATAACCGCACAGCCCAGCGCCTGGTCGCGTACCAGGCATCTCATACCGGAGGTATCGAGCATGACCATGCAGCTTCACACCATCATTTGCAGTACCCGCCCCGGCCGCATCGGGCCGTCCGTCGCCAGGTGGTTCAACGAATACGCCAACGACCATGGCCGCTTTGACTCAAAGCTGGTTGATCTGGCCGATTTCAACCTCCCCCTATACGACGAACCCAACCACCCACGACTTGAGAAATACCAGCACGACCATACCAAAGCCTGGTCCCGCAGCGTGGCCAGCGCCGATGCCTACGTGTTTGTCATCCCCGAGTACAACTACTGTCCCCCACCCACTTTTACCAATGCTCTCGACTATGTCTACAACGAATGGAACTACAAACCTTGTGGCTTTGTGAGCTACGGCGGCGTGTCTGGCGGGCTGCGCTCGGCGCAGTTGGCCAAACAGTTGGTCACAACGCTCAAGATGATGCCAATCATGGAAGGCGTCATGGTTCAGATGCCCTGGGCGTCGACCGATGAGAGCGAAAAGTTCATTCCAAGCGACCACCACGTCAGTTCGAGCAAGACAATGCTGGATGAACTGGCCAAATGGGCAAAGGCCTTGCGAACGATTCGTGCAGAGACAGAACTGCAATAAGATCAAAGCATACATTGTCCTGTCACCCGGTTCTGGTCTAGCTTTCTTCCTTTGGTACAAGCAAAAAAACAAAGGAGGACAATATGTTGGACCGGGCTTCTAAACCCATGGTCAGCCTGGTAGACAAGTACCTGCCAGACCCGTATTTGTTCGTCATCATTCTTACGCTGCTTTCATTCGCAGCCGCCATGGTGTTTCAGGGGCACAGCCCGATGGCGGTGGTGGAGATGTGGGGTGACGGATTCTGGAATCTGTTGACCTTTTCCATGCAGATGCTATTGGTTCTGGTGACCGGCTTCATGATGGCAAGTACACCGTTGGTGCGAGGCATTCTGAACCGGATCGCGAGGCTGGCCAGAACACCCGGGCAAGCGATTGTGCTGGTGACGTTCATTGCCTTGATCGCCAGCTGGATCAACTGGGGCTTTGGCCTGGTTGTCGGTGCTCTGTTTGCCAAAGCGCTGGCTCGGCAAATTCGCGTCCATTATCCGTTGCTGATCGCCAGTGCCTATTCCGGATTCATTGTCTGGCACGGGGGCCTGGCAGGGTCCATCCCGTTGACAATCGCCACCGACGGCCATTTCACCTCAGATACGATTGGCATCATCGGCACCGATGAAACCATTTTCGCATTTTTCAATCTTGCCATTGTGGTCGCGCTTTTCATCATTGTTCCGCTGGTGAATCGCCTGATGTTGCCTGATGAAAACGACAGTGTGTATGTCGATCCCAAAGTGCTGGATGACGAGCCCGATACGTCTGTCGTAATTCAGCGACCGGCCGACCACCTGGAGAACAGCCGGATCCTCGCCTGGCTGATCGGTTTCAGCGGCATCGCCTTTGTCTTTCAATACTTCCTTGAAGGCGGCGGGTTGAACCTGAACATTGTGAACTTTATGTTCCTGTTCGTGGCCATCATCCTGCATCAAACCCCGAAACGTCTGCTGATGAGCCTGAACGAGGCGGTGAAAGGCGGCGCGGGTATTGTCATCCAGTTCCCGTTCTACGCTGGTATCATGAGCGTCATGACGGCTTCCGGGCTGGCTGCGAGCATTTCAGCCGGCTTCGTCTCAATCGCCAGCGCCGACAGCTTGCCGTTCTGGAGCTTTATCAGCGCTGGGCTCGTGAACATCTTTGTACCCTCCGGCGGTGGCCAGTGGGCGGTTCAGGCACCGGTGGTATTACCAGCAGCAATTGAACTGGGGGCAGACATACCCAGGGTCGCAATGGCGGTTGCCTGGGGCGACGCCTGGACCAATCTGCTGCAACCCTTCTGGGCGCTTCCCGTGCTAGCGATAGCAGGTCTGAAAGCCAAGGACATCATGGGCTATTGCCTGATGCTGCTGATCATCACCGGAATTGTAATCAGTGCTGGCCTGACCTGGCTTTAAGCTGTTCCGTCGAAACAGCCGGAGGGTCGCACGACGCTCCGGCTCCATGCGGTCTGTCACGTCAGGCCGCGACCACCGTTTTGTTTCGCTGTGTCCACGGGTATTCCTTGACCGGCAGGTGGATCAAGGCGGACACCGCCCCAACCCCCACTCCGACCCACCAGACGATCGTGTAATCGTTGTACATGTCGTACATGGCACCACCCAGCCAGACCCCCAGGAATCCCCCCAATTGGTGGGAGAAGAACACCAGGCCGTAGAGCGTGCCCATGTATTTCAGGCCGTAGATGTGTGCGACCAGGCCGGACGTCAGTGGCACTGTGGCAAGCCACAATGAGCCCATGGCGACGGAGAACAGCACGACGGTTTCGGGTGTGATCGGTGCCAGGATGAACGCCGCGGAAACCAGTGTTCGCAACAGATAGATGGTCGCTAGCAGATACTTGCGGGAATAACGATGCCCCAGCCAGCCGGCAAGCAACGTGCCGCCGATGTTAAAAAAACCGATGATCGCTATCGAGATGGCGCCGAGCCCGGAGGCGGAGGTCACCCCCAGCACATACAGCAGGCTATCCGGGGCTATGGGGCCGCACATTTCCGTAATAAACGCCGGGAAATGCGCCGTTATAAAGGCAAGTTGGTAACCGCAGGAAAAAAAGCCGATAAAAATAAACCAGAAAGTCGGATCGTTCATGGCCCGCTTCAGCACCACGGCCATGGGTTCGTCACTGGTCGCGGTGCTGGTGCGTTCGGGCGCCCGTAGCATTCCCAGTGTGAGCATCGACACCAGCACGAATCCGGCAAAGACAATGAATACCCATTGCCAGGGCATCTGGCCGAGCAGTGCCTGAGCTACCGGAGGGCCAACGATCTGGCCCGCCGAGCCGGCTGCGGTGGCGATGCCCAGGGCCATAGACCGGTGTTTCTCGGGCGCGGCCCTGCCTACAACGGCCAGAATGACGCCAAAACCGGTACCGGCAATACCGAATCCAACCAGGACCTCCAGCAGTTGATGCTGGCCGGGCGTGGTGGCAAAGGCCGACAATACCAGGCCCAGAACATACACCAGTCCGCCGGTCAGGATCGCCTTGCGATCGCCAAAGCGTTCCGCAAACGCACCAAAAATAGGCTGCCCGATGCCCCAGAACAGATTCTGGATCGCGATCGCGAGGGAAAACGATTCCCGGGGCCAGGCAAACTCCAGTGCAATGGGGAGCTGAAACAGCCCAAACGACGCGCGGACGGCAAAGCTCACCAGAATGATGATGCAGCCGGCTATGAGTACCGGGTTAATCAGAGCGTCATGGCTGACGCTGGCCGTTCCGCGTTGCATGTTGCCGCCGTATCCGTTGCCTGGTCGGAGAGTCTATAAGAAACCGAACTACCGGGGCTGCAGACAATCCAGCAACTGCTCGCCCAGTGTTTCGTCAATTTCATGCGCAATCATCTCGATCCGACTTTCCGCCGCGTCGTCCAGCTCGGCCTCCGTCAGGATCGAGTCTGCTGTCAGGTTATACCCAAACACCCCGGCATTGGTAATTACCACCGCTTTCAGGCGCTCCGCGCGAACGCCGCAGAGCCATCCATACAATTTCCGGTAATCAAACACCCGCTCCGGCGAAAAGCGCCAGCCCTGACTTTGAAAGCCCTCCCCGGCATTGCGGGCAACCACATAGCCGCTCTCCGGAATAGGCCGATCTGCCGCCAGGTCTTGCGATGTCCGCGAATGGTGACTGTGTTGTTCCACGCTTTCGCGGGCAAAAGAAGATCGGCCCGAAAGCGTTGACAGCGGGATTTTCCCTTCTGCCGAAAAGGTGACCTCCACCTCGGCTCGTCCCAGCGCCCGGACATACTCAATCAGCCGGGTGTTGTCATCCGTCTGATACAAATCCAGTTTGTTGCCGACCACCACATCCGCAACCGCAATCTGCTGATTGAAGGTATTGTGGGAGGTGTATCGGATGTCGGACAGTTTACGGGCATCAACCAGCGTGAGCGTTTTTTCCAGTGACAGTACGCCTTGATAGTGCGTGCCCGTCAGCGTTTCCAGAACCTCTTTTGGGTGTCCGAGCCCTGTCGGTTCAATCAACAAACGGTCGAGCTTCGGCTTTGCTCGGGCCAGCAGCTGATTCAACGCGATCTGCATCGGCAAGCCGGCCGCGCAACACATGCATCCGCCCGGCACTTCCCGGATGAAAACACCGGAATCGGCTCCGGTTTGGCCCTCCAAGAAGCTGCCATCCACACCAATTTCACCGAATTCGTTGACCAGTACCGCCCAACGTTCCTCAGGCGGTTTCTGCGCCAACAGGTTCAGGATGGCGGAGGTCTTACCCACGCCGAGAAAACCGGTAATGACATTCGTGGGTACCGGATCCGTCTGACCGCCTTCGATTTTCATCTATCTCCCACCCGCAAGGTGATTGTTTTCCGCCGGGCCGTGTCTTTGCACCGGGTTTTGGTGCTTTGACGGACAGCCTAAGGGCTCAACCAAAACGTTATGTTATAACATATTTCCGATAACGGCACTTAGACCTCCATTTCTCTCAAAAGATTGTTAACCCCATCAAGTGAATCCGGACCAAATACTGATACTTTCAATACTCAACTAGTTGCTGGCGCCTGACGATCGCCACGGATGAGGTATCGAGATGGATTCCATAACAAGAAACACCGCCTACAAAAGTCTCGCGCTGTCGGCCGCCCTGGTAGCGGCCTCGCCGGCGTCTGCGGCCGACGAAGTGCAGCTGATTTTCTCCGCCGAGAACGCTCTGTACGGTTCCGGCTATGCGGTCGGCCGCGCCGACGGGTGGATTGACGACGCGCTTCGCTCTGCCGTTCGAGACTATCAAAACCGAATGCCCGGTCTCTCGGTTTCCGGGGTACTGGACTACCCCACGCTGGCATCGCTGGGCGTATCGGCACCGGAAAACACAAAGATCAGAGACAACGCAGTCGCTCAGCGACGCGACGCTCTGGCCCAGCTCGGTCTTCCGGAGGCTCAGCCCGTTGCCAAAACATCGCCAAAGCCAGCCCCCAAACCCCAGCCGGTCGTAGTCGCTGCGCCAGAACCGGCACCAGAACCTGAACCGCAACCCGTCACGCCTCCGGCGGCCACAGTGGCTGAGCCCGCCAAACCGCAGGCAACAGCTGACAGCGTCGCCTCCAACTCGGCGCCCGTCGACACCCGTTCGGGTTCCAAACCGGTTCCGCCGGTCTCGGAACCGGAGGAAAAGCGGGCAATGGTCACGGCACCTAGCCCCTTGGTTGCCAACGCATCACCGACCACCCAAGCACCGACCACTCAAGAAGAAAGTGCCGAAAAAACTGCGAATGACAGCCGTGAAGCACCCCAGGCGAAAACGATCGCCGCTGTCGACTCGCCTTCACCGGCTGAAACCGTAACGCCGGTATCCGATGAACCGGAAATCGCCGCCGTTCTCCCCGACGAGCCCACGTCGGCGGGCATTGAAACTGGCGAGGCTGTCGCGTCGGAGCCGGCAGTGCTCGACAACCCTGCGGTAGCTGAAAGCCAGAACGCCGATGGCGCTACGGATACGGGGCGGGGGTTCTTCGGAACCCTGTTTGATGTGTTGTTTGGCTGGCTGGGTTAACTCAGAAGTCGTGAAACGCAGAGGTCGCTATTGGGAAATAATCCGGCGGCCCACCAGTGCTAGTCAGCGGCCAATTCGGCGAGGCCGTGGGTCAGCTGATCCATCAGCGTTTCGGCATCAACTGTCTCTCTCGCCATCGCCGGATTGTGCACTCGACTCAACTGACGGAAGTCGAAACGCGCCCAGGTCTTCGGACGAATCAGTTTTTCGACGGTATCGATTGTCTCTGGCGTTGCCGCTGCGAGGCGGTAACTGAGCGGATAGCCGTCCCCATCGAAGTCGTAGCCGTGAGCGTAATCGTGCACCAGCAGCAGCGCCAGTCCTCCGCCCATAAAATGCCGCCCCATCGCGACAGCCAGTTCCCCTTTACGGACCGCGCTGAGCGCCTCCGGTTCCCAGTCAACGCCGCCGACAACGATCTCCGTGCCAGGTCTCTTGCCGACATTCCTGACGGCCTCTAGCGCCCCCAGCGCCATGCCGGAACTGGCGGCCCAGACCACATTGGTCTTGGGATAGCGCTCCAGCAACCCAACCATACGGTTTCGCGCTTCCGCACGGCTCCATTGTGCAAAAACCAACTGCTGGACTCGCCATTCGGTTTCGAAAGAGGCGTCGTGCAGCCCCCGGTTCCGGTCGAAGGCGGCAGACGAATCCCGTGACCCGGACAACGCCACCAGCCGTATCTGCTCGGGGCTATCGGCACCCAGATTCTGGTACGCCGCCCGGCTCAGCAATCGAGCCAGGTCATAGCCCGCGGAGCGGTCATCCGGGGACACATGGCCTATCCAGTTAGGGTAACGTTCTCTGGGCATTCTCAGCCGATCCCGGACACTGATCGGTACCTGGGTATTGAAGGTGAAAATCCCCACGCCGGCCTCCGAAGCCATGCGTATCATATCGAGCGTCACGCTTTCTTTGCACATGAACAGGACAAAGTCGGGCTTGTCGGGGGCGGACAGAACCTGACTGAGCAGTTCCCGGTAGCTGTAGCGGTTGCGGCTGTGGTCGACGACCACTGAGAGGTCTATATCGAGGTCTTCAGCAACCGCCTCCATAAAGCCGGACACCCGTTGCCAGAAATCGGAAGTATCCGGGGACAGAAACACGACTTTGAGCGACGAGGCGAACACCGTCCCCGGAACGACCAGTGCCCACACAGACAGAGCGACTACGAGCTGTTTCCAACGGATCGACATTCGGGCACCGGGATTTGGGCAAAAAAAGTTGTATTTTCAAAACATTAAAACATAAACGTAGGTTATAAAGCGACCTCAGGAGTTCGTTCACTCGGCCATCACGACCGCTGTCCGTATTTGGCGGCATTCACCAGCGCTGTATAGAGCTCGTCTTTGAGGCGGGCGCGCTTTTGTTTCATGCGGTGCAGTTTGTCGTCGCCAATCGGCGCGCCCCGCTTTTCGAGGCCTTCGATCTCCTGATCCAGCTCGCTGTAGTGGCCCAGCTTCTCGCTGAAACGCGTGTCGTTGTTTTTCAGTTCGTGGATCTGTTCACGGTAGTGTGGAAACTCTTTTTGAAGTTGGTGGCTGGTGATTCCCATCGTTAAACATCCCCTCTGGTCCGGTTAGCGAAAACGGGCGTACGCCCTACCATCAGGATAGTTGACTCAACCGGATTGCGGGTGGTTTGCTATCTTCCCTGTCGTTTATCAAAACACTCGAATCCCGTTAACGTATCCGGAGCGTCCAATGCCCACTACCCCTGCCTATGCAGCCCAAAGCCCGAGCTCTGGCCTGGCCCCCTACACCATCGAACGCCGCGATCTTCGACCGGACGATGTGGCGATTGAGATCGACTACTGCGGCGTTTGTCACAGCGATATCCACTTTGTCGAGAACGACTGGGGGGCGACCGAATACCCCGTGGTGCCCGGCCATGAGATTATTGGCCGCGTGACCGCCGTCGGTCAGGATGTAACCCGCTACAAGCCCGGGGATCTTGTCGGTGTGGGCTGCATGGTCGACAGCTGCCGCACCTGTTCAGCGTGTGAGTCCGGGCTTGAACAGTACTGTATCGAAGGTATGACCGGCACCTACAACGGGGTAGACCGCCACGACGGCAGCATCACTTACGGCGGTTACTCCAGCCGGATCGTGGTCAGCGACCGCTTTGTCGTCCGTGTACCCGAAACGCTGGACCCAGCCAAGGCTGCGCCAATTCTTTGTGCCGGCATCACCACCTACTCACCGCTCCGGCACTTCAAGGTCGGCCCTGGCCACAAGGTGGGCGTCGTCGGCATGGGCGGGCTTGGTCACATGGGCGTCAAGTTCGCCAAGGCCCTCGGCGCCGAAGTCACAATTTTTACCCGAT
>JBPEXU010000225.1:0-2341 GCA_052031225.1 Marinobacter sp.
AAACCGTCGGCGACACCACCTTCATTACCACCGGCGGCGCCGGCGGCCTGGTGCTGAACAACGACACCAGTTTCTATCACTACGTGCGGGTGGATGTGTCCCCCGACGGCGACATCCGGCACACCCTGCAACGCCTGGAGGTGGGACAGCATCCGTTCTGGAAGCGGCTCGAAAGCCTGTGGTTTTTCATCTACTCACTGTTTTACACCGGCTTCTTGAATTTCCTGCTGATCCTCGCCCTGTTCGTCGCCGCTACCATCAAACTGTACCAGTTGATTTTTATCGGCAAGGACTACTACCCGGACTACGATCTCGACCCGACGCCATGGCTGGAAAAGCCGCTGCGGGTAACCATGTTCACCAACAACTACCTGCCGTTCATCGGCGGTGTGCCGATCTCCATTGAGCGCTTGCGCCGGGGGCTGGCTGAGCTGGGCGACCAGATCCAGATCGTCGCGCCGCGCTACAGGGATCAACCGGAGCGGGAACAGGACGTGGTTCGGGTGCCGGCGCTGCTGGCCATCGGGGAAAAACGGGAGTTTCGGATGGCGAACCTTTTTCTCAGCCGCATCCGCGCCGCGGTGCGGGCCTTCCGCCCGGACATCGTGCACCTGCACCATCCGTTCTGGCTCGGCAGCCTAGGCCTGTTCCTGGCCCGCCGGCTGAGGGTACCGGCAATCTACACCTACCACACCCGGCTGGAGCACTACGCCCACTTCGTGCCCCTGCCCGGCCTGCTGTTCCGCAACCTGATTTCGCACGCGCTGGTCAGGCGCTTCGCCAACAAGTGCGACGGCGTCATTGTGCCCACCTACTCGACCGAGGAATACCTGCGCATGATTGGGGTGAAAACCCCCACCTTCGTGCAACCCACCGGCATCGAGTTCGAGCGCTTCCAGCAGGTGGCCCCAGCTGAGGTGCAGGCACTGCGCGCGCGCCTGGGGCTGAGCGATGAAACGGTGTTTGTCAGCGTCTCGCGCCTGTCCAACGAGAAGAACATCGATTTCATGATCGACGCCCTCAGTACGCTCCGGGATCGAACGGACAAACCATTCCGCTTCCTGATGATCGGCGACGGCCACCAGCGCGACCGGCTGCTGAACAAGATCGACCAGTTGGATCTGGCCACCCAGGTCACTCTGGTGGGGGCGGTACCGCCCGACCAGATGGCGGTCTGGTACCGGCTGGGCGATGCCTTTCTGTTCGCCTCGAAGTCCGAGACTCAGGGCATGGTCATTCTGGAAGCCATGGCCGCCGGTTTGCCGGTGGTGGCGGTGCGTTCCAGCGGTATCGACGATGTGGTGCGGGACGGCGTCAATGGCTTCAAGACCCCGGAAAAGCAGGCGCTTTGGCTGGAACGGGTGCAGCAGCTGCTGGAAGACGACGAGCTGCGGGCCAGGTTGTCCGGGCAGGCGCTGGCGTTTGCGAAAGATTACTCGGTCGAGCAGTTTGCCCGCGATGTCCGGGCGATCTACGCCAGCACCCTGGCACTGGCGGAAAAGCGCCGGCGGTAGCGCTGGGCACCGACCGGTTTGCCCTCGGAGCTGATCGGATTAGACTGAAACGACGTAAAACAGATGTCCATTTGAACGTGATCGGAGAACAGACGTGAGCGGCATTCCCGTTGGCATCAGCACCTGTTTGCTGGGCAAAGAAGTCCGCCATGACGGCGGCCACAAACACTCGCGCTACTGCACCCAGGTGCTGGCCCGGCACTTCGAATTCCGCGCCATTTGCCCGGAGCTGGAAGCCGGCCTTGGCGTACCCCGCCCCGCCATTCACCTGCGCGAATACCCCGACGGCGTGCGCCTGATCGAGTCCAAGGGCAGCACCGACCACACCGACGCCATGCAAGCGTTCATCGACCGGATCATGCCGGGGCTGGCGGATCTGCGTGGCTATATCCTGATGGCCAAATCACCGAGCTGCGGCATGGAGCGGATCAAGGTCCACAACGACAACGGCCGGGTGATCCGCCGGGACGGCCGGGGCCTGTTTGCCGATGCGTTGATACAAACCTACCCGCTGATGCCGGTGGAAGAGGAAGGCCGCCTGCACGACGATCAACTGCGGGAAAACTTCATCGAGCGGGTGTTCGCCTACGACGACTGGATGCAGAACGTGGCCGGTGACAACCTGAGCCCGCAGGCGCTGATCGAGTTTCACACCCGCCACAAGTTCCAGTTACTCGCCCACTCCGAGAAGATCTACCGTCAGCTCGGGCCGCTGCTCAGCGACCTGAAATCCCAGCCGCTGGCGGCCATCGCCGACCGCTACATTCACGGGTTCATGGCGGCCATGAGCCAGAAAGTCAGCCGGGGCTCGCACCTGAACGCGATGC
>JBPEXU010000226.1:0-5457 GCA_052031225.1 Marinobacter sp.
GTCTGGCTGGAGCGGCGGGGCGACGAGGTCATCCGGCACCAACGTGAGCCGGAGACCAGCTGGCTGAAGCGGACACTGGTGTCGGTGTTTGCCTGGCTGCCGATCGAATCTCTGTTGTAGCGCATCGGCTTCGAGTTGTCTTTAAGGCCCGCTACCGCTTCAACCAGGATGCCTTGGGCCGGCGGGGGCAGGTCAGAGTTTCCTGAAGAGCTTTTGGAACAAAAATTAAGTTGTTCCAGACACCACACGAGGGTGTTCCGAAAATCCGATTTGAAAACGAACCTGAGGGGAAAAATCACTACTAGGAAGGGAAAGTGGTCGGCGTGGCAGGATTCGAACCTGCGACCCCTTCGTCCCGAACGAAGTGCGCTACCAAGCTGCGCCACACGCCGAACAACGGCCGGTATTATACGGATTCAGCGGATTTTGGCTACCCCTCGCCGGGGAATTTTACATCCGTTGAAGTCCGTATCACCGGCCGGTGTCTGAACGGCCCTGTTACCCGGTGGTGGGCAACAGGGAGATGTCGGCCACCCGCAGGAACAGATTGCGCAGGCGGTTGAGCAGGGCCAGGCGGTTGTTGCGGACCGCTTCGTCGTCGGCCATGACCATGACTTCGTCGAAGAAGATGTCTACCGGCTCACGCAGGCTGGCCAGGGAGCTCAGGGCACTGGCGTAGTCGCCCTGTTCGAACAGCGGCATTACCTTCTGCGCCTGCTCTTCGACCCGCTCGGCCAGCACTTTCTCGGCGCTGTCCTGCAGCAGGCTGGCGTCGACGGTTTCACCGACGCTGTCGCCGCCCTGCTTGGTCAGGATGTTGGAGACCCGCTTGTTGGCACCAGCCAGAGCCTGGGCCTCCGGCAGCTGGCGGAAGGCTTCGACCGCTTTCACCCGGCGGTCGAAATCCAGTGGCCGGGTCGGACGCCGGGCGTGGACGGCCAGGTAGACTTCGGCGCCGATGCCCTGCTCCTCGTAGTGCGCCCGGAAGCGTTCGAGCATGTAGTCCACCACGGTACGGGCGGTGTTCTGCTCGGTCAGTACCGTGAAGTTCTCTTCCGCCCACTCGCACAGGGTCTGCAGATCCAGCGGCAGTTCCCGTTCGATGATGATGCGCAGCACGCCCAGCGAGGCCCGGCGTAGGGCAAACGGGTCGCGGGTACCGGACGGCGGCTGGTTGATGCCGAACAGGCCGACCAGGGAGTCGATCCGGTCGGCGATCGCGACCGCGCAGCCGGTCAGGGTGGTGGGCAGGTCGTCACCGGCAAAGCGCGGCATGTACTGCTCGTTCAGGGCGCGGGCGACGTCCTCCGGCTCGCCGTCGTTGACGGCGTAGTACTGGCCCATGATGCCCTGCAGGTCGGTGAACTCCAGCACCATCTCGGTGACCAGATCGGTCTTGGCCAGCTTGGCGGCACGCTCGGCCAGCGCCGGGTCACTGCCGATGGCTTCGGCGATGCGTTTGGCCAGGGCCGCCACGCGCATGGATTTGTCGTACAGGCTGCCCAGTTTTTCCTGGAACACGATCGGCTTGAGGGCGTCGATGCGGTCTTCCAGCCGGGTCTTGCGGTCGGTGTCGTAGAAGAAGGCGGCGTCGGACAAACGCGGACGGATGACCTTCTCGTTGCCGGCAATCACCTGGCTGGGGTCCTTGCTTTCCAGGTTGGCCACGGTAATGAACAGGGGCAGCATCTTGCCGTTCTTGTCCACCACGTGGAAGTACTTCTGATGCTCCTTCATCGAGGAGATCAGCGCTTCCGCCGGCACCTCCAGGAACCGCTCCTCGAACCGGCCCATCAACGGGACCGGCCATTCGTTCAGGGCGGTGACCTCGTCCAGCAAGTCGTCGTCGATCACCGCTTTGCCCCCGGCCTCTTTCTCCGCCAGGGCGGCCACACCGGCGCGGATCTGTTCGCGGCGCTCGGCGAAGTCGGCCAGCACGTAGCCTTCTTCTTTCAGTACCACCTCGTAATCGTTCGGGGTCGGTACGATCAGCGGTTTCGGGCAGTGGAAGCGGTGGCCGCGGGTTTTGTTGCCGGGCTTGAGGCCCATAATCGGGGTTTCGATCACCTTGTTGCCGTACAGCAGGATGGCCCAGTGCACCGGCCGCACGAACTCGGTGCGGTAGGCGCCCCAGCGCATGCGCTTGGGAATCGGCAACGCCGCCAGGGACCGTTCGACCAGCTCGGGCATCAGTTCAACCGTCGGCTTACCCTTCTCCACGGTGCGGTACACCACCCAGGCGCCCTTGTCGGTTTCCAGGGTGTCGAGCTGGTCCGGGGTGATCCCCAGTGAGGTGGCGAAGCCGGTCAGGGCCCGGGTCGGGTTGCCGGCGTCGTCAAAGGCGGCTTTCACCGCCGGGCCGCGTTTTTCCACCGGCTTATCCGGTTGGGCATCGGCCAGATCCCGGACCCGAACCGCCAGGCGCCGGGGCGCGGCAAAGGCTTCCACCTTGCCATAGGCGATGCCGGCGTCAGTCAGGCCCTGGGCAATGCCCTGGGTGAACGCGTCCGACAGTGGTTTGAGGGCCTTGGGGGGCAGTTCTTCGGTGCCCAGTTCGACCAGAAAATCCTGTGTTGCCATGGTTATGCGTTCCCCTGTTCCTGCGATGCCTGCTTCGCTTTCTTACCCTTCTTCTTACCGGCCTTGTCGTCCGCGGCCTGAGCGGCTGCCAGCACTTCCTCACGCAGCGCTTCCGGCGCCAGCGGGAAGCCAAGCGCGCGCCGGCTGTCGAAGTAGGCCTGGGCCACGGCCCGGGCCAGGGTCCGGACCCGAAGGATGAAGCGCTGACGCTCGGTCACCGAAATGGCGTGGCGGGCGTCCAGCAGGTTGAAGGTGTGGGAGGCCTTGAGCACTTGCTCGTAGGCGGGCAGCGGCAGGCCGGCGTCGATCAGCCGGGCGCTCTCGCGCTCGTGGACATCGAAGCTGTGGAACAGGAAATCGGTGTCGGCCTGCTCGAAGTTGTAGGTGGACATTTCCACTTCGTTCTGGTGGAACACGTCGCCGTAGGTTACGACCCCGTCCGGGCCGTTGGTCCAGACCAGATCGTAGACGCTGTCGACGCCCTGCAGGTACATGGCGATCCGTTCCAGGCCGTAGGTCAGCTCCCCGGTCACCGGGTAACACTCGAGCCCGCCCACCTGCTGGAAGTAGGTGAACTGGGTGACTTCCATGCCGTTGAGCCAGATTTCCCAACCCAGACCCCAGGCGCCGAGGGTGGGTGATTCCCAGTTATCCTCGACAAACCGGATGTCGTGCACCAGCGGGTCCAGGCCCAGGGCCCGCAGCGAATCCAGGTACAGTTCCTGGATGTTGTCCGGGGACGGCTTCAGCACCACCTGGAACTGGTAGTAGTGTTGCAGACGGTTCGGGTTTTCACCGTAACGGCCGTCGGTGGGGCGACGGCTGGGCTGAACGTAAGCCGCATTCCAGGTCTCCGGACCGATTGCCCGCAGGAAGGTGGCCGGATGAAAGGTGCCGGCGCCCACTTCCATGTCCAGAGGCTGGAGAACCACGCAGCCGTGCTGCGCCCAGAAATTCTGCAGTGCCAGGATCAGACCCTGAAAGGTCTTGATGTCCGGCGCGGAGTTGTTCGTTGCCTTGTCTGTCACGACGTTTGCCTGCTGATTCAGTCAGTGTGTGTGCCCCGCTATTCTTGCGCCCGGGGCACTCGGAAAAAAGGCGCATTATACGCTGGCACCTGCCGTATTTCTAAGCGCACTGCACCGCGTTGATTTTGAACTAGAAGAACGTCAGCCCAACCTGGAACAGCTTCTCCACGTCCCGGACCCGGGACTTGTCGACCAGGAACAGAATGACGTGGTCGTCGGGCTGGACACGCAGGTGATCGTGGGCGATCAGTACCTCGCCCCGACGGACGATGGCGCCAATGGTGGTGCCTTCCGGCAGCGCAATCTCGTCCAGCCGTTTGCCGACCACCTTCGACGACCGGTGGTCGCCGTGCGCGATCGCCTCGATCGCCTCGGCCGCGCCTCTGCGAAGTGAGTGAACGTTTACTACGTCGCCTCGCCGCACGTGCGTGAGCAGGCTGCCGATGGTGGTCTGCTGGGGCGAGATGGCGACGTCGATGTCGCCGCCCTGAATCAGGTCGACGTAGTCCGGGTTGTTGATCAGGGTCAGGACCTTGCGGGCGCCCAGTCGCTTGGCCAGCAGCGAGGCCATGATGTTGGCTTCGTCGTCGTTGGTGACCGCGCAGAACACGTCGGTGTTCTCGATGTTCTCTTCCAGCAGGATGTCCTTGTTGGCGGCATTCCCTTCCAGTACCACGGTCTTGCGCAGATTCTCCGAGAGCATGACGCAGCGTTCGTGGTCGCGCTCCAGCAGCTTGACCTGATACCGGCTTTCCAGCGTGTTGGCCAGGCGCTGGCCGATGTTGCCGCCGCCGCAGATAAAGATGCGCTTGTAGGGTTTTTCCAGTGGCTGCAGCTCACTCATCACCGAACGAATGTGATCGGTGGCGGCGATGAAGAACACCTCGTCGCCGTCTTCAATGACGGTATCGCCCTGGGGCATGATCGCCCGGTCCTTGCGGAAGATGGCGGCGACCCGGGTGTCGATGCGCGGCATGTGGCTGCGCAGGTAGGCCAGTTCGTGGCCAACCAGCGGCCCGCCCTTGGTGGCCCGGATCGCCACCAGTCGTGCCAGGCCCTTGGAAAACTCCAGCACCTGCAGCGCGCCCGGGTATTCGATCAGCCGGGTGATGTGCTTGGTGACCAGGTGCTCGGGGCTGATCAAAACATCGACCGGAAACCCGTTGTCGCCAAACAGCTCCTTGCGGGCCAGGTAGGCATTGGCCCGGACCCGACTGATCTTGGTCGGGGTCTTGAACAGGATGCTGGCGACCTGACAGGCCACCATGTTGGTTTCGTCGCTGTTGGTGACCGCGATCAGCATGTCGGCGTCCTGCGCCCCGGCGGCGCGCAGGACCGTCGGGTAGGAGGCTTTGCCCTGTACGGTGCGGATGTCGAGTCGATCCTGCAGCTCCCGGAGCCGGGCGCCGTCGCTGTCGATCACGGTGATGTCGTTGGCCTCGTTGGCGAGGTTCTCGGCCAGGGTGCCGCCGACCTGGCCAGCGCCGAGAATCAGGATCTTCATGGTTCGGGTTTCTCCAGTACCGCGTAGAAGAAGCCATCGTGGCTCTGAGGGTCCGGCAGCAGCTGGCGCCCAGCGCCGGTGTCCAGCCCCCAGCTCACGGTCGGCTCGATCAGCCGGGCGTCGGCCTGCTGCTTGCGGAATCGCTGAATTATACGGTGGTTTTCCTGGGGGAACACCGAACAGGTCGCGTACACCAGACGGCCTCCGGGTTTCAGGATAGACCACATCACTTCGAGCAGCCGGAGCTGGATGCCGGCCAGGGGCAGGATGTCGGATTCCCGGCGCAGCAGCTTGATGTCGGGGTGCCGGCGGATCACGCCGGTCGCGCTGCAGGGCACGTCGAGC
>JBPEXU010000227.1:0-3836 GCA_052031225.1 Marinobacter sp.
GCCACTCCCTCGTCTTAACTTGAGAGCAGGCCGTCCCCATCGCAGGGAATGGACGGCCTCGCCGTTTCGCTGTTTATTTGTTCAGGAACAGCTCGCGGCCAATCAGCATCCGGCGGATTTCGGAGGTACCGGCACCGATCTCGTACAGCTTGGCGTCGCGCAGCAGGCGGCCGGTCGGGTATTCGTTGATGTAGCCGTTACCGCCGAGCAGCTGGATGGCATCCAGCGCCAGTTTGGTGGCCATTTCCGCGGAATACAGGATGGCGCCGGCGGCGTCCTTGCGGGTGGTTTCACCGCGATCGGCGGACTGGGCGACCATGTAGACGTAGGACTTGGCGGCGTTCATTTGGGTGTACATGTCGGCGACTTTGCCCTGCACCAGCTCAAATTCGCCGATGGCCTGGCCGAACTGCTTGCGCTCGCGGATGTAGGGTACGACCACATCCATGGCGGCCTGCATGATGCCCAGCGGGCCGCCGGACAGGACGAGCCGTTCGTAGTCCAGGCCGCTCATCAGCACGCGGGCGCCGCCGCCCACTTCGCCCAGAACGTTCTCCTTGGGCACCTTGCAGTCTTCGAACACCAGCTCACAGGTGTTGGAGCCGCGCATGCCGAGTTTGTCGAGTTTCTGGTGCCGGCTGAAGCCGGGGTAGTCGCGCTCGACGATGAAGGCGGTGACGCCCTTGGAGCCGCCTTTCGGGTCGGTTTTGGCGTAGATCACGTAGGTGTGCGCGTCCGGGCCGTTGGTGATCCACATTTTGTTGCCGTTGAGCACGTAGTGGTCGCCTTCATCCCGGGCGGTCAGTTTCATGGAGATGACGTCGGAACCGGCGTTGGGTTCGGACATGGCCAGGGCGCCGATGTGTTCGCCGCTGACCAGTTTGGGCAGGTACTTGCGCTTCTGTTCTTCGGTGCCGTTGCGATGGATCTGGTTCACGCACAGGTTGGAGTGGGCGCCGTAGGACAGGCCCACCGAGGCGGAGGCGCGGCTGATTTCTTCCATCGCGATCACGTGCGCCAGGTAGCCCATGTCAGAGCCGCCGTATTCCTCTTTGACGGTGATACCCAGCAGGCCCATGTCGCCGAGTTTGCGCCACAGGTCCATGGGGAACTCGTTGTTGCGGTCGATGTCGGCGGCGCGGGGCGCAATTTCCGCCGCAGCGAAACTGTTGACCTGCTCGCGCAGCATGTCGAGGGTTTCGCCGAGGCCGAAGTTGAGCTCTGAGTACTGTGATTTCATGCTTGGCTACCTTTTTGTTCTTGAAACAATGAGTGTGCACGCCACCGCCATCGGGCGATGGCCTGTTACGATTCGTCCATTGCCAGCGACTGCTCTTTTTTCTTCTTCTGCAGTTCCGCCAGCGCTTCCCGGCACCGCGCTTCGGCGGTTTCCATTTCCATTTCCGCCATGGCGATGTCGTTTTTCTGCTGTTCGAGCTGGGCCCGTTTTTCCGCCAGAATCTTCAGCATCTTCTGCAACTGCTTTTCGTTGCCGGTCGGAGTTTCGTCCCACAGGTCAAACAGCTCTTTGGTCTCCGCCAGGGAGAAGCCCATGCGCTTGCCCCGCAGGATCAGCTTCAGGCGCACCCGGTCTTTGGTGCTGAAGATGCGGGTCTGGCCCCGGCGAGAGGGTTTGAGCAGCCCCTGGTCCTCATAGAACCGGATGCTCCGGGTGGTGACATCGAACTCCTGAGCGAGCTCACTGATGCTGAAGGTGCGTTTTTCGGCCATGACGATTTCCTTTTTTGAGTAAGGTTAGATAAAGTTTACGTAAACGTAAAGTAGTTTTCTGGGTCGAATTCACACAAACGGATCACACGACGAATCACACGAAGAGGAGTTACCGATGGATTTTAAAAATGTGCCGGCCATTGTAACAGGCGGGGCTTCCGGGCTCGGCGAAGGCGCCGCCCGGGCGCTGGCGGCGGCGGGCTGCAAGGTCGCTATCTTTGACGTGAACAAGAACCTGGGTGAGAAAGTGGCGGCGGAGATCGGCGGCATCTTCCTGCACTGCGATGTGACATCCTCGGACAGCGCCGAGGCGGCGGTCGCCGCTGCCCGTGAGGCCCATGGCCCCTGCGGTGTCGCGGTTAACTGCGCCGGCATTGCGCCGGCGGCCAAGATTCTCGGGCGCGAGGGTGTGATGCCGCTGGACGCCTTCAGCAAGGTGATTCAGGTCAACCTGATCGGCACCTTCAACATTCTGCGCCTGGCAGCCGCGGATATGGCTCAGCGTGAGCCGAACGCCGACGGTGAGCGTGGTGTGATCATCAATACCGCGTCGGTGGCGGCGTACGAAGGCCAGATCGGTCAGTCCGCTTACAGCGCGTCCAAGGGCGGTGTCGTGGCCCTGACCCTGCAGGCGGCCCGTGAGCTGGCCCGCGAGGGCATTCGGGTGAACACCATTGCACCGGGGCTGTTCATGACCCCGATGATGGCCGGCATGCCGCAGGAAGTGCAGGACAGCCTGGCGGCGACCCTGCCGTTCCCGAAACGTCTGGGCAAGCCGGAAGAGTTCGGCCTGCTGGTGGACCAGATGGTCCGCAACCCGATTCTCAACGGCGAAGTCATTCGTCTGGACTGTGCGCTGCGCATGGCGCCGAAATAAATGCCCAACCAACAGGTGACTGCAATGACCATGTCTGTCGATCAAGAAGAACTGGCCCTGTTCCGGGAGTCTGTGATCAAGGCCCTGGAGACCGAGGTGGCGCCGCACTACGAGTCCTGGGAAAAAACCGGCATTGTGCCCCGTGAGCTGTGGCACACCCTGGGCAACGCCGGCATGCTGTGTGTCGATGTGCCGGAAGATTGCGGTGGCTGCGGCGCGCCGTTCCAGTACTCGGTGGTGGTCGGCGAGGAGCTGGCCCGCATGGGTTTCGGTGCGCTGTCCACCAATGTCATGGTGCACTCGGACATCGTCGCACCCTACCTCAGCCACATCGGCAACGACGAGCAAAAGCAGCAATGGCTGCCGAAAATGGTGAGCGGCGAGGCGGTGGGCGCAATTGCCATGACCGAGCCCGGTGCCGGCAGTGACCTGCAGGCGATCCGGACCACGGCGGTAAAGGATGGCGACGAGTACATCCTGAACGGCTCCAAGACCTTTATCACCAACGGCCAGCACGCGGACATGGTCATCGTGGCCGCCAAGACCGACCCGCAGGCCGGCGCCAAGGGCATCAGCCTGTTCCTGGTCGACACGTCACTGCCGGGATTCAGCCGGGGCCGTAATCTGGACAAGATCGGTCAGCACTGCGGCGACACCTCCGAGCTGTTCTTCTCCGACCTGCGGGTGCCGGCGTCGGCGCTGCTGGGGGAAGAGGGACAGGGCTTCGTTTACCTGATGCGGGAGCTGCCACGGGAACGGCTGGTGATTGGCGCGCTCGGGGTGGCGGCCGCCCGGGGCGCTCTGGATCTGACCATCGCCTACGCCCAGGAGCGGGAACTGTTCGGCCAGAAGCTGGCCCAGTTGCAGAACACCCGCTTCGAGATCGCCCGCATGGAGACCGATTACCGGGTCAACAAGGCGTTTGTGGATCAGTGCATCCGCGACTACGAGGCCGGCACTCTGGATGCGCCCACCGCGTCCATGGCCAAGTACAGCGCCACCGAGATGCAGTGCCGGGTGGCCGACGGCTGTCTGCAGCTGTTCGGCGGTTACGGTTACACCACCGAGTACCCGATTTCCCGGGCGTTCATGGATGCGCGGGTTCAGCGCATCTACGGCGGTACGTCGGAAGTCATGAAAGAAATCATTGCCCGCTCCGTTCTGGGCCGGGCCTGAGGCATTGAGAGAGGATAGACGATGAGCACCAACGACGTTGTGATTGCAGGCT
>JBPEXU010000228.1:0-10179 GCA_052031225.1 Marinobacter sp.
CCCGTACACCCATCCCATCCTGCCCCTACTGGTGGATCTTGAATCGGCGAAAGAGGCGCTGCCCGACATCGCGCTGCCCGAGCATAGCCGTTACCCCGGCGGCGAACTCCGTGCGAGCTGGCAGCTCCAGCAATCGCGGGAAGTGTTCCAGCGGTTTTTCGGTTTGCAGCCAACGGGGTGCTGGGCATCCGAAGGCGGGCTGAGTCAGCCGACGCTGGAGCTGCTCGACAAACACGGCTTCCAGTGGACCGCCAGTGGCGATTCGGTGATCCACAACAGCATGAATCACGCCCGTGAGCACAACGCTTTGCCATCCGATGCCAGCATTCACAAGGCCTTCCGGTTCGGGGACAGTCAGGTGACCGCTTTTTTCCGGGACGACGGTCTGTCTGACCGAATCGGCTTCACCTACGCCGACTGGCACGCCAGGGATGCGGTGGGCGATCTTGTCCACCACATGGAAAACATCGCGGACCACCATCGGGGTAAGGCCAGGCCCGTGATTTCAGTGATCCTCGATGGCGAGAATGCCTGGGAGTATTACCCGGAAAACGGCATACATTTTCTCGACGAGCTGTACGCAGTGCTGGAAAAGCACCCGATCCTGCAACTCACCACCTATCAGGATCTTGTCGATCACCCGGTATCCGAGGCCATTCCCTTGCCCCGAATCGTTGCGGGCAGCTGGATCTACGGCACCTTCTCGACCTGGGTCGGCGACCCGGACAAAAACCGCGCCTGGGATCTGTTGTGTGAAGCCAAAACCCACTACGACCGCATCATGGACAACGGCGGCTTATCGGCGGAGCGGAAAACCGAAGCGCAGCGACAGCTCGCGCTCTGCGAAGGCTCCGACTGGTTCTGGTGGTTTGGCGACTACAACCCGGCGCAGATCGTCGCCGACTTCGAGCACCTGTACCGGCGCCATCTGGTCAACCTGTATGAAACCATCGGCTACGCACCGCCGTCCTCGGTATTCCAGCAACTCAGTCGCGGTGGGGGGGAGCCAGCCAGAGGCGGCGCCATGCGCCCGGGCCATGATACTGACGGTGCGTCATGATGATGGACATCGTCGCGTCCGGGTTGTTTGAAACCCGCCGGGCCGGGGTACTGCTTCATCCCACGGCACTGGCGGACCGGTTTGGAGCCCTGGGCGCAAATACCCGGCGCTTCGTTGACTTCGTTGCCCGCAGTGGTCTGAGCGTCTGGCAAACGCTTCCGGTTGGCCCCACGCACTCCGATCTGTCGCCTTACCAGTCGCTATCGGCTAATGCCGGCAATCCCTGGTTTATTGATCTGGCCGAACTCGAAACCGTCCAGCTCCTGCTGCCGGAAGAGCTTGAACACATCGAGTCGCGGGGCCGGAAAGCGCTGATGACCCTGGCCGCCACTCGCTTTTTCCGGGGCGAAGGCCAACTACGACCCAGCAGGTACGATCGCTTTTTTAAAGCCAACCAGAGTTGGCTGGACGATTTTGCACTTTTTTGCGCCATCCGGGACGAGCAGGGCGGTCAGGGCTGGAAACACTGGCCCGCACCACTGCGGGATCGGGATTCCCAAGCTCTGGGAAGGTTCCGGGCCGAGCATACCGAAGCAATACAGGCCGTGTGCTTCGAACAGTTCCTGTTTCACCACCAGTGGCAGGCCCTGAAACGGTACGCCAATGATCTGGGCGTACTGCTGTTCGGCGATATCCCGATTTTCGTCGCCCACGACAGCGCCGATGTCTGGGCCAACCGGCATCTGTTCAAACTGGACGATCAGGGCGACCCCACGGTCGTCGCCGGCGTCCCGCCCGACTATTTTTCGCCCGACGGGCAGCACTGGGGCAACCCGCTGTATGACTGGGAGCGCATGTCCGAAGATGGCTATCAATGGTGGCTCGGCCGGCTCGGAACCCAGCGGGCCCTGTTCGATCTGATCCGGATCGACCACTTCCGGGGGTTGGCGGCGTACTGGGAGATCCCGGCGCAGACTCCGGAGCCGAAATTCGGTCACTGGGCCCCGGGCCCGGGAAGGGCGTTCCTGAACGCCTGCTTTGAGCGCTTCCCGAAACTGCCGCTGGTGGCCGAGAATCTGGGCATCATTGGCGAGGACGTCGAGCAACTGAGGCGGGATTTCAACCTGCCGGGTATGACGGTTATCCAGTTCGGTTTTGACGGCAACCCCGACAACCCTCACTTGTTGCATCGTCACGACCCCCGGGATCTGGTGTATACCGGTACCCATGACAACGACACTGCGCTCGGTTGGTTCCGGAGTCTCGACGACCACACGCGTGCGTATGTACTGAACTATCTTCAGACCGACGGCCAGGACATGCCCTGGCCGGTCATTAAAGCGGCTTTCCGGTCGGTCTCCTGGCTCGCCATGGTGCCCATTCAGGATTTTCTCGGGCTGGGCTCAGAGGCCCGCTTCAATGTGCCCGGGACCACGTCGGGGAACTGGATCTGGCGGCTCGATTTATCGCTGTGCACCGACGATTTGTCCGAGAAAATTCGACGCGCCGTCACAGAATCCGAACGATTGACCAAACAACTGGTCAATAATTGACCACAGTCAATCGGGCTCGGTTAAACCTGCTATATAACATACAAACGGAAAGTGGGTTTACTGATTCCAGGGAGGTCATTATGGAGCATCGACTCAGCAAACGGGTTCCGGGAAAACTATCCCTGCTTGTCTACAAGCGTGGTATGCCGGTGGCCACCGGACGCATCCGTGATGCCTCGCGCCGGGGCATCTTCATCGCCACCGATTACAGCGATGTTCAGCTCAACCAGACCCTCGAGCTGGAACTCTGTTATCCGGAACACACCGAAAAACCCCTTCGCCGGCTGCGTGCCCACGTCGTTCGCAAATCGCCGAACGGCATCGGCCTGGATTTCGACGGGGTCGATAACGACGCGCTCACCATCGCCAACCTGATCCACTGGTTGAAAGACCATCGGTCGCCATCCCAGCCGGACACCGAAACCCGTTCAAAAGCGCACTGACCCTAACAGGGCCACTACCAACCATTCTGGAGCCGGTCGTCCATGACCCTTGCCGCCTATCGCCCCCGGAGCCTCCCGGACTCTCTGTCCGGGCTCTATACCCTCGCACTGGACCTCAGGTGGAGCTGGCACCACGCCAGCGATGCGCTCTGGCGCGCCCTTGACGAGGAAACCTGGAACACCACCAGAAACGCCTGGCTGGTGCTCAATACCGCCTCGGGCGAACGACTGGAGGCACTCAGCCGGGACGACACCTTTCTCGCCAGCTACCGGCAGCAGCTCGAAGCCCATGAAAATTTCGTCCGGGCCCGGACCTGGTACTCCGACGAGTATCAGAACGAACTCGAACGTGGGGTGGTGTTTTTCTGTATGGAGTACGGCCTGAGCGAGTCGTTGCCGCTATACAGCGGTGGCCTGGGCGTCCTCGCCGGCGATTACCTGAAAGCCGCCAGTGACCTCGGCGTTCCGGTCACCGCGGTCGGCTTGCTGTATCAGCAGGGGTACTTTCGCCAGGCGATCAGTACCGAGGGCGAGCAGCTGGAGTTCTACCCCTACAACGATCCGACCATGTTGCCGGTCATGCCGCTTCGGGGCGAAGACGATGAATGGGTGAGGGTGGTGGTGCCCTTCCCGGGGCGGGACGTGCGGCTGCGCGCGTGGATCGGCCAGGTCGGTCGGTGTCAATTGCTTTTGCTGGACAGCAACGACCCGCTCAACGAACCCGGTGATCGCGGTATCACCAGTGAACTGTACAGCGGTGACCCGGAAAAGCGCCTACAGCAGGAGATGGTGCTGGGCATTGGCGGCTGGCGCCTGCTCGAACAGCTTGGCCGGGACCCGGCGGTCTGCCACATCAACGAAGGCCATTGTGCCCTGGCCCTGGTGGAGCGGGCGTTTCAGTGGGCCGACAAAAACCACAGCGACTTTGACACCGCGCGTGTGGCAACCCGCGCCACCAACCTGTTTACCACCCACACCTCCGTCGCGGCCGGATTTGACCGGTTCCCGGAGAAGCTCGTCCAGCTCTACCTCCAGCCCTGGCTGGACGGACACGGCCTGACCACCGAGGGGCTGCTGTCCCTGGGCGCTCCCGATGGCCTGGGCAGCGATGGCAACTGCCTGAATATGTCCTGGCTCGCCCTGCACCTCAGTGGTCGCATCAATGGGGTCAGCCGGATTCATCGCGAGGTGTCTCAGACCATTTTGCAGCCGTGCTTTCCGCGCTGGCCAACGGAAGACGTGCCGGTCGATTACGTTACCAATGGCGTTCATACCCCGAGCTGGGACTCCCCGGAGTCGGACGATATCTGGACCCGAGCCTGTGGTCAGGACCGGTGGCGTCGACCGCTGCAACAACACGCCCCTCTGGCGGAGATCCCTGACCAAGAACTTTGGGCCATGCGACTGGCTCAACGCACCCGACTCATTCATTACCTGCGCAAGCGCCTGGCGGGCCAGCACTGCGAACAGCACCCGGCCAACGACCGGGCCGCTGCCTGTGGCCTGCTGCTTGATAACGAAACCCTGACACTTGGCTTCGCACGCCGGTTTACCGAGTACAAGCGGCCGGATCTGCTGCTGAAACACCCGGAACGACTGCTGGCGCTGCTGACCAACCGGGACCGGCCGCTTCAGATCGTTCTGGCGGGCAAGGCCCACCCCTACGACCGCACCGGCAAGGAACTGATCCGGCGCTGGAAAACCTTTTCCCGGCGCCCGGAAGTGGAGGGCAAGGTCGTGTTTATCGAGGACTACGATCTTGGTGTGGCCAATCAGATGGTTCAGGGCGTTGACGTCTGGCTGAACACTCCGCGCCACCCGTGGGAAGCGTGTGGCACCAGCGGCATGAAAGTGCTGGTGAACGGTGGCCTGAATCTGTCTCAGTTTGATGGCTGGTGGGCCGAAGCCTGGGACCCGGACGTTGGCTGGGCCATCCGCCCGGGCGCCACCTTTCAGGAGCTGAGCCATACCGACGGTCACGATGATTCGGACGCCGAAGAGCTTTTCTCACTGCTTGAGCAAGACGTGATTCCCGGTTTCTACGACATCGACCAGGATGGCCTGCCGAAAGCCTGGCTCCAGCGGATGAGAGCCAGTATGGACCGACTCACCGCGCAGTACTCCGCCAACCGGATGGTGCGGGAGTACGTGACCGAGTTTTACCTCCCGATGGTCGAACTGGGCGCGGAGCGAACCGCGGAAACCGCTACCGCCATCGTCCAGGAAGCCCGGGAAGTGGCGACTCATTGGTCACGGATGCGATTTGCCGGGATCAATGTCGAAAGCGGGGAAGACACACAAACCTTCACCCTGGATGTGTATCTGGATGGCGTTCCGGAGCAACGGGTGGCGGTAGAGCTGGTCGCCGAAGCCTCGGAATACGGCCCCCGGGTGGTTCAGGAAATGGCGCTCGTGCAGCCGGTGAGTGGCTCGGCACATGCGTGGGTCTACCAGTGTACCGTGCCTGTGCGTCCGGACGGTCACTACACCCCCCGGGTCAGGGTGCGGGACGACCGACTCCGATTGCCGCTGGAAAACCCGGCCATTTTGTGGCTGAAGTAGAGAGCCTTGAGCCTGCGGGGTAGAGCGCCTTCAGCCCCTAGCCCCGCCAGAAGGCCGGCGACAACACGATCACCACACTCAGGATCTCCAGCCGGCCCATCAGCATACCCACCGACAGCACCCACTTCGCGGCGTCGGGTAACGGCGCGAAATTGCCGGCCGGCCCGATGATCTCGCCAAGCCCCGGGCCAACGTTGGTCAGCGCGGTGAGGGCACCGGTCAATGCGGTGACGAAATCCAGTTGCATGGCAGCCAAGGCCACGGTAAAGATCAGCAGGCACAGCAGGAAAATAAAGGTGTAGGCAATCATCGAGGAAATGATCTCGTCGCTCACCGCCCGCCCGTTGTAGTTTCGGGTCAGCACCGCACGCGGGTGCAGCAGACGCATCAGCTGCTCACGCAGGATAATCAGCGACAACTGGAACCGGAAAATCTTCATGCCTCCGGCAGTCGATCCGGAACACCCGCCCACGAACATCAGGAAGAAAAACAGCACGAACGCCAGCGGCCCCCAGGCGGAATAGTCTTCGGACGCGTAACCGGTGGTGGTCACCACGGAGGTCACGTTGAACAGGGTAGAGGCGTAGTTGTGGATGGGATCAAACGGCACCGGCGACACCCACCAGCGGTACAGCGTCAGCAGGGCCGGAACCAGCAGCAAGATGGCCAGGAACATGCGCACCTGCTGGTCGCGAAACAGTACCCCGTGCTGCCCGTGCATTTCCCGGACAAACAGGAAGAACGGAAGGCTGCCCAGGATCATGAACAGGGTTGCTTCCATCAGGATCAGATCGTTGAATTTACCCATCGACTGATCCGAGGTTGAGAAGCCACCGGTCGCGATGCTGGTCAGGCCGTGGTTGAAGGCATCGAACAGAGACATGCCCGACAACCAGTAGGTCACTACCGCGATCACCGAGAACACCACGTAGACGAACAGCAGGCCCCGGCTGAGGGTTTTCATCCGGGGCAGGGCTTTGTCCGTCCATTCCGAGGATTCGGTGGCAAACAGGCGCATGCCGCCGACCCGGAGAAACGGCAACACCGCAACGAACATACCGATGATACCGATGCCACCCAGCCACTGCAGGATTGAGCGCCAGAGCAACAGATCCCGGTCCATGGTGTCGAGGCCACTGAACACCGTCGCTCCGGTGGTGGTAATGCCGGAAGTGCCCTCAAAAAACGCGTCCGCCGCCGAGATATTGTTGTCGCTGAGATAAAAGGGCAGGGAGGAAAACAGCGCAATGATGAACCAACTGGAGACCGTCAGGACAAACATGAACCGGGGTTTGAGATCCCGTGGCTTACGGAAGGTTGCGAGCATACCCAATACCCCGAGGCTGCAGACAATGGCGGCAGACTGGGCGAACGCCTGCGCATTGGGCGCCTCGGAACCCAGCAACAGCAGAACCGGCAGCGTCATGAAGATGCTCAGCAATACGAACATGACGCTGATAATGAAAACAACGGGGTATAGGTTTCTCAAGGAACGCTCGAGCCAGCTGAACCAGTAGTCGGCGTCAGAATACCTGCGGCCCAGGGCTTCCGCAAGGCAGGCCCGGCCGGGCTGAGAATGAACGCCGAATTAAATCAACGTAAAAGTGGGGTAAATGCGGCACCTGCCTATGGCAAAGCGCCAAAAGATCATGCACTTTCAAAGGAGACTCACGGATCTTCGTAACCAAGGAGAATTCTTATGACCCGTACCCAGTCCCTGATTATTGCCGTGGCAGCGGCTTCCGGCACTCTGTTGGCGACCGGCAATGCCATGGCACAGGATATGTACAAATCCGGCGTGGGCGGGCTGTATGCTGGCCTGAACTACACCTTCATGGCTATGGACGTTGGCAATGCCGACGCTGATGTCGACACACTGTCCGGCAAGGTCGGCGTGATGGCCACACCATTCTTCGGTGTCGAGGCGAGAGCCGGCTTTGGTGTCGATGATGACCGCGTTGCCGGAACCAAAATCAAACTCGACAACTTCTACGGCGGTTACGCCACCATCAATCTAGCCAATGAGTCACCCGTCACGCCGTACGCTGTGATCGGCTTCACCCGGGTGGAGCTCGAAGCCAGCAACTTTCTGGGCTCGGCGTCCGAAGACGAATCTGACGTTTCTTATGGCATCGGGGTGAATGTCGAGTTGGCGCAGAACCTGTCCGGCAACCTCGAGTACATGCGCTACTACGAGGATTCGGATGTGACCGTCGATGGCCTCGGGCTGGGCCTGCAGCTGAACTTCTGATCGGGCGCGTCACGATGAATCACCTTGCCCACGTGTTTCTGGCGCCGGATTCGGCGGAAGCTCGCGTGGGCAGTATCCTGGGTGACTTCACCCGCAACGTGGACATCGAGACATTGCCCCGGGACGTTCGGCGCGGCGTGCGCCATCACCTGCGGGTCGACAGTTTCACCGATCGGCACCCACAGGTACTGGCTTCCAAGGCGCTGTTTTCAAACCAACGGCGTCGGTTTGCCGGTGTCGCACTCGATATCCTGTACGATCATTTTCTGATCCGGCACTGGGATCGGTTTTCGGGCGTCCCCAGGGAACACTTCATCGATACCACCTATGCAGAACTGCGCCAGTACCAGCCCATCATGCCCGAGCCGATGCGGCGGGTCACCGAAAGCCTGGTCGCGCACAACTGGTTTGGCGCCTATCAGGATCTCGACAACATTGGTCACGCTCTGGATCGGGTAGCGGACAGAATCCGGTTTCCGAATCGGTTCTGCGGCATGATCGGGGAAATCCGGGAACTTCACCCGGAACTGGAACAGCGTTTTCTGAATTTTTTTCCTGAACTTCAAGAAGCTGCGAAGGACTTTTAATGCGTTGTATCAAATATTTTTTGATTGCTTGTGCTCTGACCCTAACGACCGTTGCCCCAGCCCATGCCAGTGAAGAGGCGGGCAGCCGTGTGCCGGAAACCCTGGGGTTTGTCGAATGGGTGGTCATGAAGGACACCAATCTGCGCCTCAAAGCCCGCCTGGATACCGGCGCCAAGACGTCCTCACTGCACGCGGTGAATGTCGAGGAATTCACCCGGGACGACCAGCGTTGGGTCAGCTTCCAACTGCCACTCGGAGATCATGAAGATCAACCGACGGAAGGGAAGCTCAAGCACGAAGACGTGGTGCTGGAATTCGAGCGGCCGGTCAAACGTACCGTGCTGATCAAACGCAAGGGCGCGCCGTCGCAACGCCGATACGTGGTAGAGATGGAGTTCTGCATCGCCGGCACCATTCACAAAACCGAGTTCTCACTCACCGACCGAGGCAAGTTCTCCTATCCGATGCTGTTGGGCCGACGGTTCATGAGCGACGACAACATCCTGGTCGATTCCTCCGACAGCTTCCTGGCGAAGAACGAGTGCGAGTACCTGACGCTCGAGGAACTCGCCACCGCTCACAGGGACCTGGTGATACTCAACAAAACCGGCCTTCAGCCAGGTCAGATAAGTACAAATCAGTAGTCCGAAACCCCGTGAAATCGGGGCCGGTAGTGGTTTCCAAGTATGTGTTTTCAGGGGGGGTAACCCTAGACTAGGAACCTACTTAGGACATTCAACATTTTCGTCAATCGACCACTACTGATAGAGGGACTGACACCATGAAAACCGCCTCTGACTGGATCAAAGGTTGGCGAATGAAGCGCAACTTTGTTCGCCTGGTAAAAAGCAAAGAGCCACGCCTGCTTCGCGACGCAGGATTCACCCCGGACGTTGTCTACCAGAAACTCCGGACGCCGTTCTGGAAGTTCTGAACGCAAGCGCATACCGAAACCGCCTTTCTGGCGGTTTCTTTTTTTTCAGATAGCCTCCGTCCCGAAGCTGGGAGGGCAGTAGCGACGGTAGCCTGGGAATAGGGGCTAACTGGCGCGCTTGGCCCGACTGCAATGCGCTCGGAACTCCAGTTTGCTGATCCGTTCATCGCCGTCGGTATCCGTGACCTGCAGCATCCGCAGGCCAAGCTCGTAGTCACCGTCAGCCGGACGTTCACCCGCATCGTCGGGCAAACCACCGCACTTCAGATCCTCACGAATACCACACAGTCGCAGATAGACGAGTTCGGTTTTATCAATGTATTCGTTTTTGTTGCGGTCCGCGCATTCGAACTGAGCTTTCGCGGATGAGGTAGCGGCGGGCTGCTGGTGCTGAGCGGACGAATCCACCACAGGCCCTGCGGAACAGCCGACAAAAACCAATCCTCCAAGCAGCGCTGGAAGGGTTTTCTTCGTTTTGTGCATGTGGTGTTCTCCCTGTTTACCAAAGCCCAAAATAATGCACCACCGAGCAGCATTTCTTACTGACCCAGAGCCATGGCCGTATCCGCATCGACGGTAGGACAAGTCGATCATTTTAAACAAACATAGCAGCTGGCCGCCGGGAAGTGGTCTATTTGCTCTAGTTAACAGGTTTGTACTGGCGAAAGCACAGTTAAGGAACAGGCTCTGAGCGGTTCGCCGGCCAACGGTTGTTTTAACATAATATACATTATGCGTAGGTTTAAGTAAGAGAGCGAAGATGGAATACGGTGAGATTACCCACCAGGGTCGCAACACCAAAGACAATCAGCAGAAGACTGGCGGTTCCGGATGAAAATCCGGTTTCGT
>JBPEXU010000229.1:0-8379 GCA_052031225.1 Marinobacter sp.
CCATTACGGTCTCTGGCCGGCACAAAGGGCAGCTGACCGCTGCCGACGTTATGGTGGTGGATCTGCAGGGCAACCCGGTACAGAGCAACAGCCGCGCCTCGGCTGAAACCCAGTTGCACACGGTCATCTACCAGTTATTCCCCGAGGTGGGCGCGGTGCTGCACACCCATTCGGTCAAGGCGACGGTGTTGAGCCGGCTGATCGCGCCGGGCCAGTCACTGTGCCTGGAGGGTTACGAGCTGCAAAAAGCGTTCAGCGGGTTCGACACCCACGACTGCCGCCTGACCGTGCCGGTGTTCGACAACACCCAGAACATTGCCGCCCTGGCGCGGGACACCCAGGCGTGGTTTGCCGAACACCCGGACCAGCCCGGGTATCTGATCCGGGGCCACGGGCTGTACACCTGGGGCAAGACCATGGCCGATTGCCTGCGGCACGTTGAAGCCTTCGAATTCCTCTTCGAATGTGAACTTGAAACCATGAGGCTCCGCCGATGACGACCTTGAGTATTTTCCATCAGAACCAGCCCGATGCGGCCCACACCGTGACCGAGAATCCCGACGACATCCGAGATCGGCTGGCCAAGCACGGGGTCCGTTTTGAGCGCTGGCCCACCCGGGAACTGCCGCAGGATGCCGATCCGGAACAGATTCTGGCGGCGTATCAGGAGGAGGTGGCTCGGCTCAAGGCCGAGTGCGGGTTCCAGACCGCCGACGTGGTGAGCCTGTCTCCCGATCATCCCGACAAGGACGCCTTGCGCCAGAAATTTCTGGACGAGCACACCCACAGTGAGGACGAGGTGCGCTTTTTCGTTCGCGGCCAAGGCCTGTTTTACCTGCATTTCGGCGATCAGGTGTACGCCTTGATGTGCCGCGAGGGCGATTTGATCAGCGTGCCCGATGGCACCCGACATTGGTTCGACATGGGGCCGCAGCCGTCCTTTACCTGCATCCGCCTGTTCACCAACCCCGAAGGTTGGGTCGCAAACTTTACCGGTGACGCCATCGCCGGGCAGTTGCCGCGCTACGAGGCGCTGGCGGGAGTGCGGGCATGATCCGGGTGATCCTGACCGACATCGAGGGCACCACCAGTTCGATCTCGTTCGTGCATGAGGTGCTGTTCCCCTATGCCGCCAAGCATTTGCCGGACTTTGTTCGGACCCGGCAGGACGACCCGGCGGTGTCCGAGCAGCTGGATACGGTGGCCAGCACTGCCGGTGTCGACCGGCAGGATATCGACGGGCTGATCGACGCGCTGCTGAACTGGATTCGCGAAGACCGCAAGGAAACCTCGCTCAAAGCCCTGCAGGGGATGATCTGGGAGCAGGGCTACCGGGATGGCACGCTTCAGGGCCACGTCTACCCGGATGCCGCCGAGTATCTGCAGCGCTGGCACGATCGCGGGCTGCGGCTGTTTGTCTATTCGTCCGGATCGGTCGAGGCCCAGAAGCTGATATTCGGGTTCTCGACGGAGGGCGATTTTACCCCCTTCTTTTCGGGCTATTTCGACACCCGGGTAGGCGGCAAGAAGGAACCTGACTCGTATCGCGCGATTCTCGACGAGCTTGGGGTCGAGCCGGACACCGTGCTGTTCCTCTCCGACGTCGAGGCGGAGCTGGAAGCGGCGGAGGCGGCGGGCATCAAAACCGCCTGGCTGGTCCGGGAGGGCGAACTGCCGGATACCGGTCGTTTTGTCGCTCGTAATTTTGCGGAGGTGGACGCGCTGCTGCGCAAGCGCTGAGGCCAGCTTCGGTAATCCAGGAGGGCGCCATGTCAGGAATCCGCTGGCTCCGGCTATGCCTTGTGGCCGTTTGGGTTCCTGTCATTGCCGGCTGCAACCCCTTTTCCGAAGCCCGCTCGATGATGGATGAATACGTCGAGCGGGTCGCCCGGGTGCTGGACGCCGAGCCAGTGCTGACACCCATCGAGCCGCCCGAACAGATGCCCAGGCGCCGGGATCGGGTTCTGCCGATGCCGGAACTGGACATCGGTCTGCTGGATTTCCTGTCGCTGTACGGCTGCGAGCTGCAGTTCGTTGTCGGTGAGAAGAACTCGGTGATGGGCCGGGTGATGCAGCCGCTGAACCGGCTGCGATACGAGGTGCGTTTTATCCAGACCGCGCGCCAGTGTCGACCGGAGATCACCGATGAAGCACTGGCCGAGGCCCTGGACGGTGCCATCGCCAGCAAACTCGACTCCCTGCCCATCGCGATCTGGAACGCCACCTGGGGAACGGAAGAAATCGAAACCCTGTTCACGCTGGCCAAGGGCTACTACCCGGTGGCGCCGGTTGAGAATCCGGTGTCCGATCTGGCCCGGGACGCCGAACACCTGAACCAGGTGGTGGCCAGCTTGCGGGCGCAGCGCCTGGCAGCGTCGCTCGATTTCGCGGGCTCGGTGCACCAGCGCTGGCAAGCGCAATACCGGGCCGGACAGTTGATTCAATCGGCCCGGTTGCTCGCCACCCGGCTCGATGACGCCACCGCCTTGTTGCGCCAACGGGTGGACGGGCGGCCCCTGTGCTTCAACGGCAAGTCGAACAGCCGCTCCGAGCTGGTTCGGAGCATGTTCTTCAGCGTCTACATTGATCGTATCCAGCCCTACATCGCCTCGGTGGCCCGGGCTCAGGACCAACTCATCGCGCCACTGGCCCGGCTGGCCGAGCAACAGGTGGATGTGATGCCGGCGGCGTTTGCGAGCTGGTCCCAGGTCTACCTGGCGACCGACGCGCCGGGCAGTGTCTGGGGAGCGCTCGACCGGGCGATCAACGCGCACACCCGGGCCTGGCAAGCGCTGCTGATGCAGTGCGGTCTGCAGCCGGGGCGCTGACGGCCACTGGCCTCAGCGCTGACTTTCCGGGGTGACCCGCAGAATCTCCTCCACCGTGGTCTGGCCCGCCGCCACTTTCTGGGCGCCGCTCAGGCGCAAGGATTTCATGCCTTCTTTGTAGGCGTCCCGACGTAGCTGCTCAAGTTCACAGCTGTCGGTGATCTGGCGGGTCAGATGCTCAGAGAGCGGAAGAATCTCGTACACCCCGGCGCGCCCGAGATACCCTGTGTTCCGGCATTCCAGGCAGCCCACCGGTTGGTGGAACTGCTTCGGAACCGGCGCTTTCCAGGGCCGGGTCAGTAGCTGCCAGGCCTGCTCGTCAGCGGGCCCGGGGGCCTTGCAGTGTGGGCACAGGGTGCGCACCAGGCGCTGGGCCATGACCCCGAGCACGGTGGCACGGATCAGGTAGGGCGGAATGCCCAGTTCCAGCAGCCGGGTGATCGCACTGGGGGCATCGTTGGTGTGCAGGGTTGAGAGCACCAGGTGGCCAGTGAGTGCGGCCTGAACGGCCATTTCCGCGGTTTCCAGATCCCGGATCTCACCAATCATGATGATGTCCGGGTCCTGACGCAGCAGGGCGCGGACACCGGCGGCGAAGGTCAGATCGATGTTGGTCTGAACCTGCATCTGATTGAACGCCGGCTCGACCATTTCGATCGGGTCCTCAATGGTGCAGACATTGAGTTCGGGCGTGGCGATCTGCTTGAGGGTCGAGTACAGGGTAGTGGTCTTACCGGAACCGGTCGGTCCGGTCACCAGCACAATGCCGTGTGGGTGGCGGGTGATGTCCTGCCAGCGCTCGCGGTCTTCCCGGCTGAAGCCAAGCTGCTCGTAGGATTTGAGCAGCACCTCGGGGTCAAAGATCCGCATGACCATCTTTTCGCCGAACGCGGTGGGCATGGTCGCCAGACGAAGCTCGACCTCGCCGTTGTCGGGTTTTCGGGTCTTGATCCGTCCGTCTTGCGGACGGCGCTTTTCCGCAACGTTCAGCCGGCCGAGGATTTTCAGACGACTGGTCACGGCAATGCCGACGTGCTCCGGAAATTCGTAGACGTTGTGCAGCACACCGTCGATCCGGAACCGGACCCGGGTCATCGAACGTCGGGGCTCGATGTGGATGTCGGAGGCCCGCTGCTCGAACGCGTACTGCAACAACCAGTCGACGATGCGCACCACATGCTGGTCGTTGGCGTCCGGGCTTTCCTGGCTGCCCAGATCCAGCAACTGCTCAAAGCTCTGGTTGCCGGCACCGGTGGGCTGGTTGCCGGCTTTGCTGACCGAATTGGCAAGCTGGTAGAACTCGACGGTGTAGCGACGAATGGCTTCCGGATTGGCAACCACCCGGCGGATGGTCTTGCGCACGGCCTGGGATAGATTGCTTTCCCAGTCGGCTTTGAACGGTTCGGCGCTGGCGACTACCACTTCGTCCGGATGAATCTCGACCGCCAGGATGCCGTGGCGCTGGGCGAACGCGTAGGACATGACCCGCGCGATGGCGGGCACATCGATCTGCAGCGGATCGATGTGGTAGTAGGGCTGATCCGCCCAGTCGGCCAGCCAGTGGGTCAGTCGCTCCAGATCCAGCGGACGACCGCTGACCTGGCTGGTCAGACCGGCCTCGGCAATCAGTTCCAGCGGGTGGCGTTTGCCGGTGCCGGCCGAGCCCAGGTTGGCGGTAAGCACCTGCTCCGCCTCGGCCTGCGCGATATCCCCGCTGCGCACCAGCGCCTCGCAAAGGAGGCGCAGGGACAACGGCCCCTGGTGGTCTGGCAGCGATGTCGTGTTTTTCCGAGCTTCCATGGCGCGGGCTCCCTCGACGAGACGTGGTCGAATGCTATCCGGCGGTGGGACGGTTCACCTTCAGGTGGACCATGGCCACGGTGAACAGCAAAAAGGTCAGGACCGTCAGCACTATTGGCCCCGGCGCGCCCTCGCTGAGCCAGGCCGAGACCACCGCCTGAGTAAAGTAGAACAGCACAACAAAGGCGAGCCAGATATACCCCCGGTTGTGGCCCCGGAACACCGGCAACGCGAACGCCAGCAGAGGAATCAGTTTGACGGACAGCATCAGGGTAATGGAGACCCCTTCCACCGGCGCCGGGTAGAACGTTGTCGCCACCAGGGTGGTCAGCACCGACAGGTAGAGAAGAATGGTCAGTCGGGCGGTGGTTTTGGCTTTGTCGTTGTGCAGCATGGGCAATTCCATTCAATCGGACAGTTTCAGGGCCAGGCGGGCGAGCCGTTCACCCAGGGCCTGGCACAGCGTTTTTTCGTGCTCGCTCAGCGCCAGCTGTTCACCGGTGCCTGCCCAGTGGGACGGGCCGTACGGCGTCCCTCCGGATTCGGTTTCGCCGAGTGCTTTCTCCGAGTACGGCAGGCCGCACAGCACCATACCGTGGTGCAGCAGTGGCACCATCATGGTCAGCAGGGTGGTTTCCTGGCCGCCGTGCAGGCTGCCGGTTGAGGTAAATACACCCGCCGGCTTGTCTTTCAGGGCGCCGGTGAGCCACAGATCGCCGGTGTTGTCCAGAAAGTGCTTCAGGGGCGCGGCCATATTACCGAAGCGGGTCGGGCTGCCCAGTGCCAACGCGGAACACTCGGCCAGATCGGCTTTGGTTGCGTAGGGCGCACCGGAGTCCGGCACGGCGGGCAGGCTGGCGTCGGTGTCCGGGGAAACCGGCGGCACGGTGCGTAATCGGGCCTCCACGCCACCGGCGCGGGCCACCCCCCGGCCGATCTGTCGTGCCAGCTCCGCCGTCTGGCCGTTGCGGCTGTAGTAGAGAATGAGAACGTAGGGCGTTGCTGTGGCCATCAAAGGGTTCCTTTCGCGGAGGCCTCCCGAATCGGGAGCCTCCGCCGAGTGACGGGATCGAGATCGTGGCGATCAGAGAATGTCGAGCACGTTTTCCGGCGGGCGACCCAGCGCGGCCTTGCCGTTGTGAAGCACAATCGGGCGCTCAATCAGTTTCGGGGTCTGAACCAGTGCCTGAATCAGATCGTCGTCTGCCAGCTCCGGATTGTCCAGCCCCAGGGCTTTGTATTCCGGCTCTTTGGTCCGGATGATGGCGCGAGCGTCGCAGCCGAGTCGGTCGAGGATATCCCGAAGTTGTTCCGCTGTCGGAGGGGTTTCCAGGTAGCGTATAATCTCCGGTTCGATGCCCCGATCCTCAAGCAGTGCCAGGGTCTGGCGTGACTTGGAACAGCGGGGGTTGTGGAAAATCCGGGTCGGTTCTGTCATCGTCGGGCCTGATTGTCTGAATGGATACAAAGGGTTAGTTCGAAGGCCCGTAGTCTAACAGGAGGTGTTAGTGTGCAGTACCCCGAAACAGGCGGTTTCAGCCGGAGGCTGGTGGCCGGTGCTCTGATCGCCGGCATGATTGTTCTGGCCGGGTGCGAGCGAGTGGAGCTGGAACGGGCCGAGGGCCCAGCGCTGGGCTGGGACAACCTGCGTGGCCAGTGGGTGCTGGTCAATTACTGGGCCGAATGGTGCAAACCGTGCCTGGAGGAAATTCCCGAACTGAACGCACTGGATCGGGCACCGGACATTACCGTCCTGGGCGTCAATTTTGATGGCGTCGCCGGGCAGCAGCTGGTCGAACTCGGTGAGCGTATGGGCATCGAGTACACCCTGCTGGGCGAGGATCCGGGACCGAAGTTTGACTGGACCCTGCCGCTGGCTCTGCCCGCCACCTTTATCGTGGAGCCGGATGGCAGCTTGCGTGAAGCCCGCTTTGGGCCGCAGACAGAAGACGATATCCGGGCGTTGATCGGCGGCTGACCGCAGCCGACCGTCCGCACAACCGAAGACGATCAGGAACAGCCCTACGTTATGGCGCAAACCTTTGTACACCTCCGCGTACATTCCGAATACTCAATGGTCGACGGCCTGGTCCGGGTCAAGCCGCTGATCGGCAAAGTGGCCGGGATGGGCATGCCGGCCGTTGGCCTGACTGAGCAATCGAACATGTGCTCGCTGGTTCGCTTCTACAAGGCGGCGACCGCCGCCGGGGTCAAGCCGATCATCGGCGCCGATCTCTGGCTGGAAAATCCGGACGAACCGGAGAATCCGTTCCGGCTGACCTTGCTGGCCCGGAACAGCGACGGTTATCGGAACCTGACGGAAATCGTCTCGCTCGGCTATACCGACGGTCAGCGGTTTGGCAAGCCGATCATCCAGCGCCAATGGCTGGAGGCGCGGCCGGCGGGGCTGATCGCGCTGTCCGGCGCCAAGCTGGGGGATGTCGGCAAGGCGTTGCTGGCGGGCAAGCCGGAGCTGGCCCGGGAGCGGGCCCGGTATTGGGAGTCGCTGTATCCCGGCAGCTATTATCTGGAATTGCAACGCACCGGCCGCGCCGGCGACGAAGACTGCTTGCATCTGAGCGTCGAGCTGGCGGCGGAACTGCAACTGCCGGTGGTGGCGACCAACGACGTTCACTTCCTCGAACCGGAGGATTTCGAGGCCCACGAGGCCCGGGTCTGCATTGGCGAAGGGCGGACACTGGACGATCCGCGTCGGGACCGGCGGTTCAGCGATCAACAGTATCTGCGCAGCCCCGAGGAAATGATCGAGCTGTTTTCCGACATTCCCGAGGCGATCGAAAACACCCTCGAGATTGCCCGGCGCTGCTCCGTCAAGGTGCGGATGGGCGAGTACTTCCTGCCGAATTATCCGATCCCGGACGGCATGACCATGGACGAGTATTTCCGTCATGTCTCGCACGAGGGCCTGAATGCGCGCCTGGAAACCATCCTGAGCAAGGACGATCCCGAGTACGAGCAGAAGCGGGAAGTCTACGTCAAGCGCCTGAACTTCGAGCTGGACATCATCATCCAGATGGGGTTCCCCGGCTACTTCCTGATCGTGATGGACTTCATCAAGTGGGCCAAGAACAACGGTGTTCCGGTCGGCCCTGGCCGGGGCTCGGGCGCCGGTTCGTTGGTGGCCTACGCGCTGTTGATCACCGATCTGGACCCGCTTCAGTATGACCTGCTGTTCGAGCGTTTCCTGAACCCGGAACGGGTCTCGATGCCGGACTTCGACGTCGACTTCTGCATGGAGGGACGGGACCGGGTCATCGACTACACCGCCCAGAAGTACGGCCGCGAGGCGGTGTCCCAGATCATTACCTTCGGAACCATGGCGGCCAAGGCGGTGGTTCGGGATGTTGCCCGTGTCCAGGGCAAGTCCTACGGCCTGGCGGACAAGCTGTCCAAACTCATTCCGTTCGAGGTAGGGATGACGCTGGAGAAGGCCATTGAGCAGGAGCCCCAGCTCAAGGAATTCCTCGAACAGGACGAAGAGGCGCAGGAAATCTGGGAAATGGCCCTGAAACTCGAGGGGGTCTGCCGGAACGCCGGTAAGCACGCCGGGGGCGTGGTGATCGCGCCCACCAAGATCACCGACTTCTCGCCGCTGTATTGCGACGACGAGGGCGGCAGCCTGGTGACCCAGTTCGACAAGGGCGATGTCGAGGAGGCCGGGCTGGTCAAGTTCGACTTCCTGGGGCTGCGCACGCTCACCATCATCAAGTGGGCGCTGAATATGATCAAC
>JBPEXU010000023.1:0-1830 GCA_052031225.1 Marinobacter sp.
AGTACGCCATCGCCAGTGCCCACCCTCTGGCGACTCAGGCCGGGATGGATATTCTCGAAAGCGGCGGTAACGCCTTTGATGCGGCTATCGCCGTCGCCGCCAGCCTTGGCGTGGTCGAGCCTTACAGTGCCGGCATGGGCGGCGGTGGCTTCTGGCTGCTGTACGACGCTGGCGATAACGAATACCGCTTTATCGACGCGCGCGAAAAAGCCCCGGCTGCTGCACATCGCGATTATTACCTCGATGAAAACGGCGACGTGGACCGTGATAAAGCCATCAATGGCCCCACCGCTGCGGGTATTCCCGGCCAGCCTGCGGCCTTTGCCTACCTCGCTGAAAACTACGGCAGACTCTCGCTGAGCAAGACACTGGAAGCCGCTATCGAACAGGCGGAAGACGGCTTTACGGTGGATGACCATTACCGCAAGCTGATGGGATATCGTCTGGATGCGGTGCGCCGCTACCCGGAGAGCGAATCCATCTTTCTGATGAACAGTCAGATCCCGGAAACTGGCTTCATACTTCGCCAGCAGGACCTGGCCATGACACTGCGCGCACTGGCACGCGACGGACATGCCGGTTTCTATGGCGGACCGGTGGCCAACAAGCTGGTGAAAGCCGTGCAGGACGCCGGTGGTGACTGGACCGAACAGGACCTCAAAGACTACGAAGTCGTTGAGCGCGATCCCATCCGAATCCAGCTGGGCGACGTTGAATACATAGGTGCACCACCGCCGTCTTCTGGCGGTATCGCCATCGGTCAGATGCTGAAAATGCTGCAGCACTACGACTGGGCCACCCTGCCCGAGGTTGATCAGATTCATCTGCTGACCGAAGTCATGCGCCGTGCCTACCGCGACCGTGCTGAATGGCTCGGTGACCCGGATTACGTTGATGTGCCGGTCAGTGAACTGATCAGTGATGAACGCAACGATTACTGGGCGCAGAGCATCGATATGGAAACCGCCACACCGAGTCTGTCGCTGAACGGCCCGGCCAATATCGAAGAGGGCTTCCACACCACCCATCTTTCAGTCGTCGATGCCGAGGGTAACCGCGTCGCCGCCACCCTGAGCATTAACCTGCCCTTCGGCTCCGGCTTTACCGCTGCCGGCACCGGCGTATTGCTGAACAACGAGATGGACGACTTCTCGGCCAAACCGGGTGAGCCTAACGCCTATGGTCTGGTCGGCAACGAGGCCAATGCCGTGGCACCGGGCAAACGCCCGCTGTCATCCATGAGCCCGTCCATGCTGGAGTCTGCGGATTCCGTCGCGGTACTGGGCACCCCCGGTGGCAGCCGCATCATCAGCATGGTGTTCCTCGGCACGCTTGAATACCTGCAGGGCAAACCCGTCGCAGACTGGGTCAGCCGCCCACGCTTTCATCACCAGTATCTGCCGGATGTCATCCAGTACGAAACCGAGGCCCTCAGCAAGGAGGTGATTTCGGCATTGGAAGCCCGCGGCCATGAGTTCCGCAATGTTGGCCGTCAGTACGGCAATATGCAGGCGATTCTGATTGATAAGAAAACCGGCAGGATGACCGCCGCGTCAGACCCCCGGGGCATCGGTGAGGCCGATGTGTCTCATACAAAATAATCACACCCGTTAAACCCTTTGCAGGCGATTTACGACAAAGACTATAAGAGATCACTGAAACACCGGGGAAGCAGTGAAACCAGAACAATTGGAAGCGTGTATCCGCCGGGCGCAGGGCGGGGACCAGAAGGCATTTCATGCCCTCTTCCTGCTGTTCCGTGATCGGGTCTACGCCGTCTGCGTGCGTATGCTTAACCAGCCGCAACAGGCCGAAGACGCCACTCAGGAA
>JBPEXU010000230.1:0-1807 GCA_052031225.1 Marinobacter sp.
TGATACGCACCCGCGCGGGCCGACAGAGCTGGCGCACGGCGCTGGAGATCGGCCCCGGTGAAGGCGCGTTTCTGCCGGTGCTGTCCGAGCTGTTCGAGCACATCGTCGCGCTCGACAACAGCCGGGACATGCTCGCCAAAGCCACCCGGACCTGCATCGACCAGCGACTGAACAACGTGGACCTGATCGAGGGCGTCACCGACACCCTGCTGGCGCGGGGCGACGCCTTCGATCTGGTGGTCGCCAACATGGTCCTGCACCACGTGCCCAGCCCCGCGGACATCTTTCTCGATGCCGCGGCCCTGATGAACAACGGCGGCTGCTTCTTTGTCAGCGACCTGTGCAGCCACGATCAGGACTGGGCCAAGGCCAACTGCGGTGACCTCTGGCTGGGATTCGAACCCGAGGAACTGACGGCCTGGGCCACCGACGCCGGCCTGGTTCCCGGCGAACAACTATTCATCGGCCTGCGCAACGGCTTTCAGCTGCAGGTCCGGGAATTCTGGAAAACGGGCGGCCAGGGCTGACGCCCAACCGCGACTACGAATATCAAAAAACTTTGATATGGAGTGCAACCTATGTCTGACTACAGCGTTTTCACCTCCGAGTCGGTCTCCGAAGGCCATCCGGACAAACTGGCGGACCAGATCTCTGACGCGGTCCTTGACGCCATCCTGACCGAAGACAAGCACGCCCGGGTGGCCTGCGAAACCATGGTCAAGACCGGCGTGGCAATCATCGGCGGTGAAATCACCACCAGCGCCTGGATCGATCTGGAAGAACTGGTGCGCGGCGTCATCAAGGACATCGGTTACACCTCCTCCGACGTCGGCTACGACGGCGACACCTGCGGTGTGATCAACATCATCGGCAAGCAGTCCGTCGACATCGCCCAGGGCGTGGATCGCCAGAAGCCGGAAGATCAGGGCGCCGGCGACCAGGGCCTGATGTTCGGCTACGCCAGCAACGAGACCGACGTCCTCATGCCGGCCCCGATCACCTTCTCCCATCGCCTGGTCCAGCGCCAGGCCGAAGCCCGCAAGAGCGGCCTGCTGCCGTGGCTGCGCCCGGACGCCAAGAGCCAGGTCACCTGCCGCTACGAAAACGGCAAAGTGACCGGCATCGATGCGGTTGTCCTGTCCACCCAGCACGACCCGGACGTCAGCCAGGACGATCTGAAAGAAGCGGTGATGGAGCTGATCATCAAGCACACCCTGCCGGCCGAACTGCTGCACAAGGACACCCAGTTCCACATCAACCCGACCGGCAAGTTCGTCATCGGCGGCCCGGTCGGCGACTGCGGCCTGACCGGCCGGAAGATCATCGTCGACACCTACGGCGGCATGGCCCGGCACGGTGGTGGTGCATTCTCCGGCAAAGACCCGTCCAAGGTTGACCGTTCCGCGGCCTACGCGGGCCGCTACGTGGCCAAGAACATCGTGGCCGCCGGCCTGGCCGACAAGTGCGAAATCCAGGTCTCCTACGCCATCGGCGTTGCCCAGCCGACCTCGATCTCGCTGAACACCTTCGGCACCGGCAAGGTCAGCGACGACAAGATCATCGAACTGGTGCGTCAGAATTTCGATCTGCGTCCGTACGCGATCACCCGCATGCTCGATCTGCTGCATCCGATGTATCGGGCCACCGCAGCTTATGGCCACTTCGGCCGCGATCCGTTCGAAATGACCGTGGGCAACGAGAGCTTCACCGCGTTCCCGTGGGAGAAGACCGACCGCGCCGCGGCCCTGAAGGATGCTGCTGGCATTTGATGTTTTCGGGGGCCGACCATTGGAGTCTGGCCCTGTAT
>JBPEXU010000231.1:0-3791 GCA_052031225.1 Marinobacter sp.
CTGGAAGCTGTAGTTGCGGAAGGTGGACAGGGTTTCAACGTTCTTGAGCCCTTCGGCACCGCAGAAGCGGGAGGCCGCGAACGGCAGATCGGCGGAGATCACCAGCACCACGGTGTTGTCCAGGCCGCCGGCCTTTTCGTTGAATTTCCGCGTGGAGGCGGCGCACACGCCGGTATCGATGCTGGGAATGATGTTCAGGATCTTGCGCTTGCCGGCCCAGTGGTCGAGTTTGACTTCTTCTAGCCCACTGTTGGTCAGGGTAAAGGGCGGTGCGTTGTCGCCCGGCTGGGGAAACTTGCCGCTCAGTTCAATGGGGTTGCCGTCCAGGGTAACGCTGCTCATGGGGTACTCCTTGTAACCGAAAGGGTTGTCTGGAAAAGTCGCGGTTCACTTACTCTGTGTAGCGCACTTTGGATGACTTTGCATCCCCCCGGGGCGGCCTCAGGCTTCGCTGGGGGAGCCGGTCTGCACCCGTTCCGGCTCGAAGCCCGGCGCCGGGAAGCGTTGCACCAGCAGCAGATACAGAGCCAGGGCCACCGCAGCGCAGGCGGCGATGACCGTGGCCATCACCAGCGAGGTGCCGTCGTGCAGCTGGCCCACCAGCACGCCGGCGCCGGCGGCGATCGCCATCTGGGTAAAGCCAAACAGCGCCGACGCCGAGCCGGCCATGGTCGGAAAGTTGGCCAGGGCACCGGCCATGGTCTGGGGCAGCACCAGACCGGTGCCGATCATGAACAGCGCCTGGGGCAGGATCACCGCCCAAACGTTAAACACCTCACTGTACGCCAGCAGCGCCATGCTGACGCCGCCGGCCACCGCAACCAGCAGGCCGCGCACCAGAATCTGGTCCGGCAGCAGGCGTTGGCCGAGCCGAACGGAAATCAGGTTGCCAATGACGTAGCCGGCCACCATGCAGGCGAAATAGAGGCCAAAGTGTTGCGGTTCGACGCCCAGAAAATCGATCAGTACGAACGCCGAGCCGGACAGGAACGCGAACAGGCCACCGTAGATTGCCGCGTTGGTGAGGGTGTAGCCCAGGAAACTGCGGTCGGTGGCAATCGTGCGGTAGTTGCGCAGCAGGTGACAGGGTTTGAGCGGTTGCCGGTGTTCCGGCCGCATGGGTTCGGGGATGCCATAGGCGACCACTGCGGCCATGGCCACCGCATAGGCGGCCAGCACCAGAAAGATCGCCGACCAGCCGAGTCCCGCGACCATCAGGCCGCCGAGGCTGGGGGCGATGGCCGGTGCCAGGGCCATGATGCTGGCCAGAATGGCGAGGATGCGGGCAGCTTCCCGCGGCGTGTAGATGTCCCGGATCGCCGCTCGCCCGAGCACCGGTCCGGCGGAGCCACCCAGGGCTTGCAGGAACCGGCACAACTGTAAGGTCTCGATGCTGGTGGCGAACGCGCAGCCGAGGCTGGCCAGGGCAAACACCAGAAAGCCTGCCACCATCACCGGTTTGCGGCCGAAGCGATCGGCCAGCGGGCCACACACCAGCTGGGCCAGGGCAAAGCCGGCAAAGTACAGGCTGAGCGTCAGCTGCACCTGGCCGGTGTCGGTGCCCAGATCGCTGCCGATCTGAGGCAAGGCCGGCAGGTACATATCCGTCGCCAGTGGCCCGAGCGCCACGGCGGCTGCCAGCAAAACGGTGGTCCAGACACTGGTCAGTGCAAGCATGGTGGTTCCAGATGGTTTGCGGAATCGCGCGCCGGCTTGGTGCCGGCCCGTTGACAGGTGAGTGAAGTCTAGGGGCGAGGGGCGGGAAAAAGAACGCCGCTCGGGCTCATAGGATATATGAACAAAACTAATTGATTAGCCGGGCAGGTCGTTCATTGCGGCGGCGACCGCGTTGACCTGATTTCTCAGCCACTTATGAGCGGGGTCGTCCTGATTGCGCCGATGCCAGAGCATCAGCAGGGTAAACGGCTTGAAGTCAAACGGCAGCGGCACCCAGGCAAAATCCCGCAGTAAGTGCTGACTCATCCGCTCGGGCGCGGTGGCCAGCATGTCGGTGCCGCGCAAGAATTCCGGCAGGCCGGAAAAATTGGACACGGTGACCACCGTGCGCCGGCGCAGCCCGCGGGCGCTCAGGGACGCCTCCAGGGCCGGCTTCTCGCCGGTGGCGAACAGCAGGGCGATGTGATCGGCTTTCAGGTAGTCGGCCATGTCCCGGGGCGCGGCCCGCTGGCTGGGATCGTAGAACACCACCATGCGGTCGGCCGTCAGGCCCCGCTGCATGATGTCGGTGGCCTCCGGCGCGTGTGGCGAGATGATCAGATCGCAAACTTCCTTGCGCAGCATGTCCGCGTTCGGGATGCCGGACGGCATCACGTGCAGGGTGATACCCGGGGCTTGCTGCCGGAGCGTCCGGACCAGCCCGGGTAACAGCAGGTCGCGCTGGTAGTCGTTGGCGGCGATGGTAAAGGTAAATTCGGCGGTGGCCGGGCTGAACGGGGGGCCGGCCGAGAGCGCGCGCAGGTCGTCGAGGATTTGCCGGATGTGAGGGCCCACTTGCATGGCGTAGCGCGTGGCCGCGATGCCGCGCCCGGATTTCACGAACAACGGGTCACCCAGCGCCTGCCGCAGTCGTTCCAGGGTGTGGCTGACCGCCGACTGGGTCACCCCCAAGCGCACCGCGGCGCGGGACACGCTACCTTCGTCCAGCACCGCCAGGAAGGTGCTCAGGGCGCGGACATCGAGATTCAATGTATCAATTGGGCTCATGGGTCCAGTGTACCGCGCCGGTGGCCCGCGGTGCTACGCATCCGGCGATGCCGGTTCGAGTCTCAGTCTGATCGCTCTGCCAGCCAGTCCGCCAGGTCCAGCCAGCTGGCGCGGGGCGCCTTGCTGCCGGCGAGGATGCCCATGTGGCCGCCGGGTACCACCCGGAAGGTTTTGTCGGTGGAGCTGACGTGATCCATCACCCGTTTGGCGGCGCCGGGGGTGACCATGGTGTCGTCGCTGCCGGCGATGGCGAGCAGGTTGGCGCTGACGTTCTCCAGCCGGGCGATGTCGTCGCCAATCTGGATTTCGCCCCGGGACAGCTGGTTGTCGATCCAGACCCGCACCACGGTGTCCTGCACCACGCCGCCGGGATAAGCCACCATTCGGTCCAGAAAGGCCGAGGTGGTGGCGTGGTTGGTGACGAACTCGCGGTCGCCCAGGCGCACGATCAGTTCCCAGTAGCCCATCACACTGCCAATCGGGTTGGTCAGCTTGAAACCAATGGTGTTGGCCCAGCCGGGGGTGTGGAACCAATGGGGCTTCAGGCCATGCAGGCGGAACCCGGTGCGGTCGCGGACAAAGTTGGCCAGATCGGCCAGGCGCTGGTTGACCAGCCCGAGCAACCCGGAGGCGTGGCTGTCGATGGGCGAACCAACGACGATGGCGTTGCGGACATGCTGGTCCCGGGTCAGGGCGGAATAGAACAGGGTGAACATGCCGCCCATGCTCCAGCCGTGCAGCGACAGCTCCTGTTCGCCGCTGTGCTCGCGCACCCGGTTGAGGTAGGCCGGCAGCAGCTCCGCGACGTAGGTGTGCAGGTTGTAGTGGCTGTGCTCGCGTCCGGGTACGCCCCAGTCGATCAGGTACACCTCGAAGCCTTTGGCGCGCAGGAAACGAACCAGGCTGCGCTGCGGGAACAGGTCGTAGATCAGCATGTTGACCGCCAGCGGCGGGATAATGACGATGGGGGTGCGGTGGACCCGGTCCTGCACCGGGATGGTCATGCCGTCGAGCTCAATGCTGTCCATCGCCAGCGGCGGGTAGTAGCGCAGGCTGACCAGGCCATC
>JBPEXU010000232.1:0-3943 GCA_052031225.1 Marinobacter sp.
ACGCTTCCTGTTAAACGTGCGGAGACTACCGCGCTCAAACCCTGAACGTTGAGTCCGGCAGTGGCCCGCCAGACCTTGTTATTATCGGCCGGCTACCCCCTTTCCGGCACGGATAAGTTCGCAAAAAACTGGCGAACTTATCATTACTTATAGCACAAAACTCAAGTTGCTCAATAAAGCCAGAATGTAACAATTGGTACAGCCAGACCCAGTTCTCACTCCGCTGTCTCTAGCTTACGCCACAGGCTACCGCCAGAGGTCTTGTCCAGCATACCCAGAAACTCGTCGTGAGCCTCGGCCTCTTCGGTGGTGGCGCGGCGAACGACCAGCTTCGGCCGATCGGCAGACAACCGACGAATACCGCCAATGCCCCCGCTCCCTTCGGTACCCGCGTCCAGCGACAGGGCCGTTTGGCCACCAGTCATCAGAAGATAGACGTCGGCGAGGATTTCCGCATCCAGCAACGCGCCGTGCAGCTCCCGGTTGCTGTTGTCGACCCCGTAGCGCTTACACAGGGCGTCGAGGCTGTTCTTCTGGCCCGGATGCTTGGCCCGGGCAATCGCCAGGGTGTCCACAATGGTGCAGTGGTCCGCGGTTTTTCTGGCGGGCTTCAGGCGCGCGAACTCGGCGTCCATGAAGCCGACGTCGAAGGCCGCGTTGTGGATGACCAGCTCCGCCCCTTTGATAAATTCGAAAAACTCGTCGGCAATGTCGGCAAAGGTCGGTTTGTCCGCCAGAAACTCGTTGGTTATCCCGTGCACCGTGATGGCTTCCGCCTCCACTTCCCGCTCCGGGTTGATGTACACGTGATAGTTCCGGCCGGTAATTTCTCGCTCGACCACTTCAACACAGCCGATTTCAATGATCCGGTGACCATCGTTCGGGTCAATGCCGGTGGTTTCGGTATCGAGTACTATCTGTCTCATGGTGTCGTCCGATGTTTGTCGCTTCAGGCGCCCAGCTCTGCCACGCCCCGGTTGGCAAGTTCGTCCGCCAGTTCGTTGTCCGGGACGCCGGCGTGACCTTTGACCCAGTGCCAATTGATGCGGTGCCTGGATGTTTCCGCATCCAGCGCGCGCCAGAGATCGTCATTCTTGACCGGCTTTTTCGATGCCGTTTTCCAGCCGTTGCGTTTCCAGCCAGCCAGCCACTCGGTGATGCCTTTTCGCACGTATTGAGAGTCGGTGTAAAGCTCTACCTCACAGGGGCGCTTGAGCGCCTTGAGCCCCTGGATGGCCGCCATCAGTTCCATACGGTTGTTGGTGGTGTTGCGCTCGCCCCCATAAAGGGTTTTGCAGGCATCGCCATAGCGCAGAACAACGCCCCAGCCACCGGGGCCAGGATTGCCCTTGCAGGCCCCGTCGGTATACAGAATTACCTTACCGGCCATTCAAACTCCTGAAAACGGATTAATCGTTGGGATGGGTATCGGATGGCGCATGGCTCACACAGCAACTCCGCGATGCGCTGACGGTACCCGTACCAGGCATGCGGATGACCTTGCTGTTTCGCCAGGCGGGACGCCGTGCGATTCGCCCATAAACGTGTTTTTTCGCAAGGATACAGTAATACGCACCGAGCGGAACAAATCTGTTGGCGTTGACGTAGGCATCGAATCGTCGATCCTGACGCTTGCCGCTGCGCTGCAGCGGGATGCGAAGAAACCGAGTACCCGAGTGCTCAATGCTGAAACCCAGCAACCGGAGCCAGTCTTCCATTCGCCCCCGGAGCATGAACCTGCCCCCCCACGGCCCGGTCCGCTGCCTCGACAACAGACGCCGAAGCCCCCACAGACTGACGGGGTTGAACCCCATCAGGACGATGGTGCCCTCACCCCGCAGCACCCGGGCGGACTCGCGCAACACCTGATGGGGGTCCCGGGAGAAATCGGCGGAATGGTGGAGTATCACCAGATCCATGGAGTCCGAAGGAAACGGCAGTTCGTCGGCGTCGCACACGGCAACCCCTTCCGGAATGTGCTGGAACCAGCGCGGCGTGGTCATCAGCCGTTGAGAAAAATCGGTTCCGGTCGCCAGGGGCAGACGGTGACTGACCGAGACCTGGAGCTGGCGGGCACCGGCCAGGTCTGAAAGGGCCGAATCACAGAAGGCGCGCTGATCGGCCAGCAGCGCACGCCCCAGCGACGACTGGAACCAGCGTTCGAAACTCTCATTCCGGGCGGGATAGTCGATTCCGGCGGTCTCGGTCAAACTGTGTGCCTCACTGTGTTCACGATTACCGGTTTGGGGCGGTGGAGTTAATGCTCTATCATACCAGCCACACCCTTTTTACACAGGTAGGGCCGCATGCTGACTGTATCTGCCATCCCCGCGTTCTCCGACAACTACATCTGGTGCCTGAGCCACTCAGGTCATGGTTTGGCGCTTGTCGTCGACCCCGGACAGGCAGGGCCGGTGGTCAGCCACCTCAAAGCGCACGACTTGACCCTCGACACCATCCTGATCACCCACCACCACCCGGATCATGTCGGTGGCGTGCGCGAACTGCAAGCGGCGTATCCCGATTGCCAGGTGATCGGCCCTGCGGATTCGCCGTTCAAGGCGGCCTCCCGGATGGTCAGAGCGGGCGACGAAGTGCGCTGGCAGGACCTCGTTTTTCAGGTTCTGGCGGTTCCCGGCCACACCCTCGATCACATCGCTTACTTCACCGAGACCAAAGTCGCCGGACGACCGGTGCTGTTCTGCGGCGACACTCTGTTCGTCTGCGGCTGCGGACGGCTGTTCGAAGGCAGCCCAGCGCAGATGCGACAATCCTTGCACACGCTGCGTAACCTGCCGGAACGGACCGCGGTGTACTGTGCTCATGAGTACACGCTGGCCAATCTCCGTTTTGCCCGGAGCTGGCTCCCCCAGGACCAGGCCCTGGCTGACTTTGAAGCTCAGTGTCGGGCCGCCCGTGACGCTGGCAAACCCACCGTACCCTCAACGCTCGGTGATGAAAAACGCCTTAACCCCTTCCTCCGCTGGGACGATCCGGCGGTTATCGATGCAGCCCGGAAGTACTGTGCAGATAAAGGGTTGCCGGCCGATTCCGAAGACGCGATTTTCGCGGCGATCCGACACGGCAAAGATCATTTTTAACCCGCTTTACATTCCCTGTCCGTTCGGTAACGAGCGGTTTCTTGACCCTTTCGAAACCGCTCCCATAGAATCGCGGAAAAGTCTGAACGCTAACTCATTCAATATGCCGGCTTTTCCGACAAGTCCGGCGGCCACCCAAGCGGAAGCCATCTTATGCCGATGCGCCGATTAACACTGTTGCTGTTCTCCGGGGTCCTCACTGCGGGCTGTTCGTCTTTTTTAACGCCGGTTGATGACCCGCTGGATTCCCGCCAGCTGACGGTGGCCTCGGGTGATGAAGACCTCAAGGAAGCCGTTGAGTCCGGGCTCCCCGACGCCTCCGTCTCGAACGAGCCGCTGGACGATGCCATTTCGCCGGAACTCCAGGCCGCGGCACGCGATGCCCGTGATCGGCTTGATTCCCCGGCCACCAAAACGGCGGAAGCGACGGTAGAGGAAGAAGACCTCTGGGCGCGACTTCGTGAAGGTTTCCAACTGGATCATGACATTGAGAACCCGCGGGTCCAGGCCCAGTTGGACTGGTATGCCCGCCATCCCGGCTACATCGACCGGGTCGCGGAACGGGGCAGCCGCTACCTCCACTATATTATTGAGGAAACCGAGAAGCGGGGGCTGCCGACCGAGTTTGCCCTGCTCCCGATCGTCGAGAGTGCCTTCGACCCGTTTGCGTACTCCCATGGCCGTGCCGCCGGGCTCTGGCAGTTCATCCCGTCAACCGGCAAATACTTTGGCCTGACCCAGAGCTGGTGGCACGATGACCGCCGGGATGTGATCGCCGCAACCGAGGCGGCGCTGACCTATCTGGATCGCCTCGCCGAGCGCTTTGACGGCGACTACACCCT
>JBPEXU010000233.1:0-4693 GCA_052031225.1 Marinobacter sp.
ACGGCGATGTGGTGGTGTGGGGTGGCGCGTCGCGGCTTAGCTACCACGGTGTGCTCACTCTGAAACCCGGCCAGCACCCACTCACCGGCGACTGCCGCTACAACCTGACTTTTCGCCGGGCGGGCTGAGGCTTACCGGAACCCGGCGACGGCCAGCCCGGCCCGATGGCTCGTTTGGCAGCAGCGGCAGCATCACCACCGAGATCAGCGGCAGTTTCAGGGGCGGCGTCCAGTTCGTTGGCCTGAAGCTTGTGCACCCCAGCCCCGTTCCAGGCCAATGATGGCGCCCAGCAGCAAGGCAATGGCGAGATGGATGGTGGTTGCGTTGGTGCTCAGGAACTGGTTGGCGACGTCGTCCATGGGGCTGTTGTGTCTCCGTTGTTGAACCGCTGGCCGGGCCGCGCCGGCTGGCTGCCATGATGCCCGAGTGCGGTTACTTTTCCTACTGGCTTCTGGTAAGCTTCGCGGCCCTCGATTCGACCGTTCAACGCCCTTCCGGCTCTCTTGAAAGCATCCAGTGGCCCGCCCCCTGGCCGCTGCCGGTACTGTCTTGTCGCAAACTACGGACTCGCAAACATCATGGTGAATTCCCTCAAAGCCAACTGGTTCTCCAACATCCGCGGCGATGTGCTCGCCGGTATCGTGGTTGCCCTGGCGCTGATCCCGGAGGCCATCGCCTTCTCGATCATCGCCGGCGTGGACCCGAAAGTCGGGCTGTACGCCTCGTTCTGCATCGCGGTGGTGATCGCCTTTGCCGGCGGCCGGCCGGGCATGATCTCCGCCGCCACCGGTGCCATGGCGCTGCTGATGGTCACGCTGGTCAAGGAGCACGGGCTGCAGTACCTGATGGCGGCGACCCTGCTGACCGGCGTGTTCCAGATCATCGCCGGTTATCTGAAACTGGGCGGCCTGATGCGGTTTGTCTCGCGGTCGGTGGTCACCGGGTTCGTCAACGCCCTCGCCATCCTGATTTTCATGGCCCAGCTGCCCGAGCTGACCAACGTCACCTGGCACGTGTACGCCATGACCGCCGCCGGCCTGGGCATCATCTACCTGTTCCCGCTGATTCCCACCGTCGGCAAACTGATCCCGTCGCCGCTGGTGTGCATCGTGACCCTGACCGCGGTCAGCATGGTCCTCGGCCTGGACATCCGCACCGTGGGGGACATGGGCGAGTTGCCGGACACGCTGCCGGTGTTCATGTGGCCGGACGTGCCGCTCACTCTGGAAACCCTGATGATCATTCTGCCGTACTCGCTCGGGCTGGCGGTGGTCGGCCTGCTGGAATCGATGATGACCGCGACCATCGTCGACGACCTCACCGACACCACCTCCGACCGTAACCGCGAGTGCAAGGGGCAGGGCATCGCCAACATCGGTTCCGGCCTGCTGGGCGGCATGGCCGGCTGCGCGATGATCGGCCAGTCCATCATCAACGTGAAATCCGGCGGCCGCACCCGGTTGTCGACCCTGACCGCCGGTGTGTTCCTGCTGGTGATGGTGCTGGTGCTGGACGAGTTGCTGGTGCAGATTCCCATGGCGGCGCTGGTGGCGGTGATGATCATGGTGTCGATCGGTACCTTCAGCTGGGCGTCCATCCGCAACCTGCGGGAGTATCCGTTGTCCACCAACATCGTCATGGTGGTGACGGTGATTGTGGTGGTGGCCACCCACAACCTGGCCTTTGGCGTGTTTGCCGGTGTCTTGCTGGCGTCCCTGTTCTTCGCCAACAAAGTGGGCCACTACATGCTGGTGACCTCGACACTGGACGAGGCTTCCAATACCCGCACCTACACCGTGGTGGGCCAGGTGTTCTTCAGCTCCTCGGAGAAATTCCTCGACTCGTTCGACTTCAAGGAGGCCATCGATAACGTGGTCATCGACCTCAGTCGCGCCCATTTCTGGGACATTACCGCCGTGGGCGCACTGGACAAGGCCGTCATCAAGTTCCGCCGGGAAGGCGCCGACGTGGAAGTGATCGGCCTGAACGAAGCCAGCGCCACCATCGTTGACCGCTTTGGCGTGCACGACAAGCCGGACGCCGTTGATCCGCTGATGGGGCATTGACCATGACCGGCTCCAAAGACTTCAATACCGGAGTCAGCCAGAATAACAATCACGACCATTCACAAGGTGAGGTAGACATGTTGCGAGTAGTGGCCTGTATCGACGGCTCCCGGGCCGCGCCGGCGGTGTGCGATTACGCCGCCTGGGCGAGCCGGCACATGGACGCACCCCTGACATTGCTGCACGTGCTCGACGGTGAACGCTATCCGGCGGAGCCCGACCTGGCCGGCAGCATTGGCCTGGGCAGCCGCGAGCACCTGCTCGACGAACTGGCCGAGCTGGACCGAAAACGCGCCAAGCTGGCCCTGGAACACGGCCACCACATGCTGGACGAGGCCGAGCGCCGGGTGCTGGCCGCAGGCGTTGAGACGGTCGCCAAGCGCCAGCGCCACGGCGACCTGACCGAATCCCTGCTGGCGCTGGAAAGCCAGACCCGCCTGCTGGTCATGGGGCTGCACGGCGAAAGCAGCTCGGAGCGGGATATTCACATCGGCAGCCAGCTCGAAACCGTGATCCGCAGCGTGCACCGCCCGATCCTGCTGGTGCCGGACGAATTCAGCGAACCCCGGAGCGCCATGCTGGCGTTCGACGGCAGTGCCACCGCGTTCAAAGGCGTGGAACTGCTGGCGGGCAGCCCGGTCCTCCGGGGCATGCCCCTGCACCTGGTGATGGTCGGCCCGGACACCAGCGACCGCCGCGAACAGCTCCGCAGAGCCGAAACCATGCTCGCCCCGCTGGGTGCCGACATCACCCTGGCGATCCGCGCCGGCGACGTCGAACCGACCCTGCACGCCTATCAGGACGAACACGACATCGACCTGTTGGTGATGGGCGCCTACGGCCACTCCCGCATCCGGCAGTTCCTGGTGGGCAGCACCACCACCACCATGCTCAAAACCGCCGACCGGCCGCTGGTTATCCTGCGTTGAGCGTCGGCGTTCCCCGGCCACGGCGCCCTGCTGTGGCCGGTGGTATCGCCCGGTCCGGTTGGCTCGGGCGGCTCCTGCAACACGATCGTCACACTCCGCCGGCACCATACCGACGTTTCTGAACAACTGGCACAACCAGGACGGGCCGGTGCGGTGTAAAACAACGGGCGTTGCGCGGGGAGATGTGAACGCCCGTGTCGTCAGCAAGGCCAGGGGGCCACGTGCAGGACACTCTCAGTCAGGAGCTGAAGCGACTTCTGTCGAACGGTGACATCACCACACTGTTCCAGCCCATCGTGGATATCGAAGAAAAAATCGTCTTCGGCTACGAAGCGCTCAGCCGGGGGCCGTCCGACAGCCCCCTGCATTCCGCCCAGATCTTGTTTGAAACCGCCGAACGCTGTGGCCTGGCGATGGACCTGGAAGCACTGTGCCTGCGCTCCGCCGCCCGGAACTGGTCCGGTCAGGGCGCGCCACAGCGGTTGTTCGTCAACATCAGCCCGGCCAAGCTGATGCCAGCGGAGTTTGAAGCCGACCGCCTGCAGGCACTGATCCGGCAGCACCGCCTGAGCCCCTCGGACATCGTCATCGAATTGTCGGAACGATACCCCACCGCGGACCCGGCGGAACTGTGCAAGACCCTGGCCTGGCTCAAGGCGCAGGGCTTTCGCATCGCCATAGACGATCTGGGCAGTGGCTACTCCGGCCTGAAACTCTGGTCCGAACTGAAACCGGATTTTGTCAAAATCGACCGGCACTTCATCCGCGACATTCAGGACGATCTGGTCAAGCGCGAATTCCTGCGCTCCGTGGTCGAGCTGGCTGATCGCATCGGCTGCACGCTGATCGCCGAAGGCATCGAAACCTGCGCTGAATTCCAGGTCGTTTCCGGCCTGGGCATCTCGCTGGTTCAGGGCTTTTTGTTTGGTCGCCCGAAACAGATCGCGACCGCCTGCCTGGATGTCCTCGGCGGCCACGAGCCGGCTACGGCCCCGTTGTCGTCGCGCCAGACCGCCGGTGCCCTGGGCAGCTACATTCAGCCATTGTCGCCGGAGGATACCCTGCAAACCGCATGGGAGCGGCTGCAGAACGAGCCAGGCACCTATGCGCTGCCGGTAGTGGAGGACGGTGTCCCGGTCGGGCTGATTCACAAGTGGCGAGTGCTGGAAACCTTCAGTACCCCCTATGGCCGGGCACTGTATGAGAAACAACCCGTGACCCACATGCTCAGCACCGATGCCCTCATGGTCAGCCACGACATGCCGCTGGAAGATGTCAGCCAGCGCCTGATCGACGAAGACGTCCACTACCTGAAACAGCACTTCATCATCGTGCGCGATGGCCAGTACATGGGCCTGGGCGCCACCCGATCACTGCTCCAGCAGATCACCGCCCAGAAAATCGAGAAGGCTCGCTACGCCAACCCGCTGACCCTGCTGCCCGGCAACGTCCCGATCCAGCAGAGCCTGGCCGCCCGGGTGCGCACCGGTGCCGCGTTCGCCCTGCTGTATTTCGACATCAACCACTTCAAACCCCTCAACGACGCGCTGGGTTACCGGGTGGGCGACCAGGTGATCCTGATGCTGGCGGACGTACTGTCGGAAATCTTCCGGGCCGGCAATGACTTCATCGGCCACATCGGCGGCGACGACTTCGTCGTAGTGACCGAAAGCCCCAACGCGACAGACCTCGCCCGAC